>CAMCRT010000004.1 GCA_945877355.1 uncultured Mitsuokella sp.
TCGTCGAGCTTCTCGACGCCGAGGGCCATGGCCATGCGCTCGTAGCTGCCGAAGGCGTTCATAAGGACAGGCATCTTGGAGCCCTTGACGTTTTCAAAGAGCAGGGCCACGTTCTTCTCGCCCTTGCGCTTTGAGATGCGGTCGGTGATTTCCGTGATTTCAAGGTGCGGGTCCACCTCCTGCCGGATGCGGCGCAGGAGTCCCTTTTTCTCCAGGTCTGCGATGAATTCGCGTAAATCCTTGTATGCCATACATGCCTCACTTTTTCATTACAAATCGTACAATGCCGTAGCCCACCTCGTAAAGGACGATCATGGGCAGGGCGATCATGGACTGGGTGAATATATCCGGCGTCGGCGTGATGATCGCGCCGAGGACGAAGGACAGGAATATGACGATGCGCTGGTACTTGCCCAAGAATTTGCTATTGAGAATGCCGAGCTTCGCAAGGATCGTGATGATGAGCGGCAGCTCGAAGACGAAGCCGAAGGGCAGCACGAAGGACAGCGTAAAGTCAAAGTACCGGTCGACGGAGAAAAGCGCCTCCAGCTCCGCATTGCCAAAGCCCATGAAGAACCGGATGCCGGCGGGCAGCACGAGGAAGAAGGCGAAGGCGATGCCGCAGAAGAACAGGATGACCGATACGGGCACCACGATGCCAAGGGTCATGCGCTCCCGGCGGGTCAGCGCCGGCAGGAAGAACCGCCAGACCTGGTAAAAGACGACGGGCAGGGCCATGAGGAAGCCCGCCACCACCGCCACCTTGATATACGTAAAAAACGCTTCCGACGGCTGCATGTAGTATAGCTTGCCCGCAGGAAGCGTCAGGTAGTGCATGATGTCGTCGATGAAGTAGTAGCCCACGCCGCTGCCGACGGCCACGGCCACGAGGCTCTTGATGAGACGGGAACGAAGCTCTGTCAGGTGGGCGATGAGGCTCATGCTGCCATCGTCCACTATTTCTTCCTCGACGGCCTGGCCCTCCGATGGAAGGCTCCTTGCCTCCTCGTTACTTTGCTCCACGGTCATCGTCCTTCGGCCCCTCTAGTTCCTTTGGCTTTTCCGTTACGTCGATTTCAGCCTTTTGCTTCGGCTCTTCCTGCTCCTTATTGGCCGATTTAAACTCCCGGATGCTCTTGCCGAGGGCACGCCCCACGTCGGGGAGCTTGCCGGGGCCAAATATAATGAGCCCCAAGACGAGAATGATTAAAAGCTCTGGAACACCAAGACCAAACATGCTTTATCCCTCCTGCTTCTGCTTTTCGATGGCCGCCCGCACGCTCTCCTGGGTGGGCGGCTCATAGCCTGCCATGGGGAAAGGGCCTGCCCCTGCCTTGGCAGCAGTCTCCTTGCCCTGCTCTGCGTTTGCCTCCGCGGCCTCCGCAGAGGCGCTCGACTGCGTCTTCTCCTGTGCCACAGCCTCCTGTGATACGGCCTGCTCCTGAGCACCTTGCTTAGGAGCCTCAATAGGCTCCTTCGCTGCCCTTTGCTCCGCAGATGCTGTGGATGTGGGCGCTACGGGCCTGGGATTTGTCACGTCCGGCGCATTCATGGCCTGGGTGAGCATATCCGAGGCCTTGCGGAACTCCCGCATCCCCTTGCCGAGCATGCGCCCCATCTCCGGGAGCTTGCCGGGGCCGAATACGATGAGGCCGATGACGAGGATGAGGATGAGCTCCGGCATACCGATTCCAAACATAGTCTGCCTCCGTCAAAACTCGCGGTCGCCGATGAAGTCCGCCACCATCTCGAAGGACTCCCGCACGTCCTTTGGCAGGGACTCGGGGAGCACCTCCTTGGCGTGGTTGAGAAACTCATCGGCCTTTTCCTTGGCAAAGTCCACAGCGTCCGTCGCCTTCACGATGGCAAGGGCCCGCTCCACGTCCGCGTCCTCCATTTCGGGATTGACGAGGATCTTTCGGAGCGTCTCCGCCTCGTTGCTCATCTCCAGGGCCCGGAGCACCGGCAGGGTCACGATGCCCTGGCGTATATCGTTGCCGGCGGGCTTTCCGATCTTCTCTGCCGTCTGCTCGATGTCGAGGAGGTCGTCCGTGATCTGGAAGGCCATGCCGATGGAGTGACCGTAGTCCGCCATCTGGGCCGCCTCGTCCTGGTCCATGCCGCCGACGATGCCGCCGAGCTCGCAGCAGATCTCGAGAAAGTCCGCCGTCTTCTTCTGGATGCGGTCGTAATACTCCTCAATCGTGCGGGCCCCGGAGAAGGCCGCCTGGTCCTGGATGATCTCGCCGACGCTCAGATTGCACACGAGCTCCGCCAGGCGCTTCGATACATAGTCCCCGTAGCCCTCCGCCGCGATGATGGAGAAGGCCCGGGCAAAGATATAGTCCCCCGCAAGGATTGCCACCTGGTTGCCCCACTTTGCATTGGCCGTCTCCGACCCGCGCCGGGTGTCCGCGTCGTCGATGACATCATCGTGGACGAGGGAGGCCATGTGGATGAGCTCCAGTGCCTCGGCGAGCGGCATGATGCGCTCCGGCGCAAAGGCTGCGCCGCCCCGGGCCGAAAGAAGTGCCAGTGCCGGACGGATGCGCTTGCCGCCTGAGGTCACGAGGTGCTCGCCCACCTCCGTCACCAGCGCATCCGGTGCCTCCACAGCGCGCAAAAGCCCCTCCTCCAGCACCTCGAGGTCGCTCTTTATCACATCAAACATGGGGTTTGACAAAATCATCACCTACATCAATCTATTGCGGGTATTTTATGCATACGTATTTATTTATTCTACTACATATTCCATCTTTTGTCATGCCTCACAGGCAGAAAACACTGCCGTCATCTTATAAATTTCTCTTGCTCGAAAAAAGACCCGCCGACCTTGAGGCGACAGCCTTGCTTGAACCGATGGGAATCGTACGCTCCAAGTACCCCGTGCAAAAGAAAAAAGCCCTCACCCCTTGTGTTTCAAAGGGTGAGGGCTCAATGTCTCTTACACGAGCTCGATGATGACCATCGGAGCTGCGTCGCCGCGGCGGTTGCCGAGCTTCAGGATGCGCGTGAAGCCACCCTGGCGCTCCTTGTACTTTGCTGCGACTTCGTCAAAAATCTTCCGCACTACGTCTTCTTCAGAAAGCTGCGCGATGACCTGACGGCGAGCGTTGAGATCGCCACGCTTTGCCAGCGTGATGATCTTCTCGGCGAACTTGCGGAGCTCCTTCGCCTTTGCTTCCGTCGTCTCGATGCGGCCATATTTGAAGAAGGAAGTGAGGATGCTCGCAAACAGAGCCTTGCGGGCTGCTGAGTTGCGTCCTAGTTTCCTATAGCTCATGGGTTTCCCTCTTTCCTGTCATTCGTTGTTCTCTTTGAGCGCAAGACCGAGCTCTTCCAGCTTCTTCTTGACTTCCTCAAGGGATTTGCGCCCAAGGTTGCGAACCTTCATCATGTCCTCTTCCGTCTTGTCCGCCAGGTCAGCGACCGTGTTGATATTGGCGCGCTTGAGGCAGTTGAAGGAACGCACGGAAAGGTCGAGGTCCTCAATCGTCATGTCGAGAACCTTCTGCGAAGCATCTTCTTCCTCTTCCGGGAAGGTTGCCTCAACCTCTTCCTCCTCCTCTGCGAGCCCGTCCATGTTCTGGAAGAGCTTCAGGTGCATGACGAGAATGCCTGCCGCCTTGCTGACGGCTTCCTCCGGGCGGAGCGAACCATCCGTCCAGACCTCGAGGATCAGACGGTCATAGTCCGTGACATTGCCGACACGCGTGTCCTGCACGGTGTAGTTGACGCGCTGGACGGGGGAGAAAATCGAATCGATAGGAATGACGCCGATGGTATCCTCCGGCTTCTTGTTCTTGTCCGCCGGGACATAGCCACGGCCGCGCTCGACGGTCATCTCGATCTTGAGCTTGCCGTCCTCGTTGAGGGTGGCGATGTGAAGATCGGGATTCAGGACCTCGATATCCGTGTCGCAGATGATGTCTGCTGCCGTAACCTCGCGCTCGCCCTCCGCATCGATGCGAATGATGCGGGGCTCTGTGCCTGCCATCTTGAGGCAGAGCTGCTTGAGGTTCAGGACGATGTTCGTCACATCGTCACGGACGCCCGGGATCGTGGAGAACTCATGAAGCACGCCATCGATTCGTATGGAGGTAATCGCAGCACCTTCCAGCGAGGAGAGAAGCATGCGGCGGAGGCTGTTGCCGAAAGTCGTGCCGTAGCCCCGTTCCAGAGGCTCGCAGACGAATTTGCCGTAGCGGTTATCCTCGCTGATTTCCGCAATTTCAATTTTCGGTTTCTCGATGTCTATCATCTTGACTGGACCTCCTCAATACTACTATGCACAAAGGCACAATTCGTCATTATTTGGAGTACAGCTCGACGATAGCCTGCTCATTGACAGGGACATCGATTTCCTCGCGATTGGGGAAACGGGTCACCTTGCCCGTGAGGTTCGCCTGATCTGCTTCAAGCCAGGCAGGAGCGGAAAGGGAGTTCTTGCTCTCCTTGAGCTCCTTGAAGAACGCATTCGTCGCGCTCTTCTCTGCCACAGCGATGACATCTCCCTCGGAAACGAGTGCGGAGGGGATATCGACGCGCTTGCCGTTGACCGTGAAGTGGCCGTGACGGACAAGCTGGCGTGCCTGACGGCGCGTGTTGGCGAGGCCGAGGCGGAAGACGACGTTGTCGAGACGACGCTCGAGAAGGCCCAGGAGGTTTTCACCCGTGACGCCCTGCATCTTCTTTGCTTTATCATAGTATCCACGGAACTGCTTTTCCAGCACACCGTAGATGAACTTTGCTTTCTGCTTTTCTTTCAGCTGCGTGCCGTATTCGGAAACCTTGCGGTTCGTGCGGCGAAGCTGCCTTTTCGACTCCTTGCTGCGACCGATGACCGCCGGCTCCAGGCCGAGCGCACGGCAGCGCTTGAGTGCGGGGACTCTATCAATTGCCATCTTTTACATGCACCTCCCATTAAACCCTTCTACGCTTCGGCGGACGGCATCCGTTGTGGGGAATCGGGGTGACGTCTTTGATCATGTTGACCTCGAGCCCCGTTGCCTGCAGGCTGCGGATAGCGGCCTCGCGACCAGCGCCAGGTCCCTTGACATAGACTTCGACCTGCTTGAGGCCATGCTCCATAGCTGCCTTTGCAGCCGTCTCTGCTGCCATCTGTGCAGCAAAGGGCGTCGACTTGCGGGATCCGCGGAAGCCGAGTCCGCCGGCGCTGGCCCAGGAAAGTGCATTGCCGCTCTTATCTGTGAGCGTAACAATCGTGTTGTTGAACGTCGAGCTGATATGCGCGACGCCGTATTCAACGTTCTTACGAACTTTTTTCTTCGTGCGAACTGCTTTCTTAACTGCCACCAGTCAAACCTCCTTCATTAGTCCTTCTTCTTGCCTGCTACGACCTTTTTCGGGCCCTTGCGTGTGCGGGCATTGTTCTTCGTGTTCTGTCCACGGACAGGAAGGCCAAGACGGTGACGACGTCCACGGTAGCAGCCGATATCAACGAGTCTTTTGATGTTCATCTGGCGTTCACGACGAAGATCGCCTTCGACGATGACGTTCTTATCGATGACATCACGAAGTTTTACAACTTCGTCCTCCGTGAGGTCTCGCGTACGGGTATCGGGATTGATGCCAGTCTTAGCCAAAAGATCCTGGCTCGTCTTGAGACCAATGCCGAAAATGTACGTCAAAGCAATTTCAATTCTCTTGTCACGGGGCAAATCTACACCGGCAATACGTGCCATTAAAAAAGCACCTCCATTTCTCTTTTAACCTTGTCTCTGCTTGTGTTTCGGGTTTTCACAAATGATCATGACGCGACCCTTGCGCTTGATGACTTTGCACTTCTCGCAGATGCGCTTTACTGACGGTTTCACCTTCATTCGGATTCCCCCTTTCTCTTTTTTGTCAGTCGTCATTACGCTAGTATATCATGTTTGGAGCCCTCTGCCTAGAGGGAAACTGAAAAAAGCGACGACGATTGGCGAATTTTATTTGAAACGATACGTGATGCGGCCCCTTGTGAGGTCGTAGGGCGTGAGCTCTATCGTCACCCTGTCCCCCGGAAGGATCCGGATGAAGTTCATGCGGATCTTTCCGGAAACATGGGCGAGAACCACGTGACCGTTTTCCAGCTCCACCTGGAACATCGCATTTGGCAGTGCTTCCAGGACTTTGCCTTCTACTTCTATGACATCCTGCTTCGACATATTTGTGGCTCCTTTGCTAGGCCTTATCCAGATAAGCGGCTGCAAGTGCAGCCTGTGGCGTTGGGCAGAGCACAAGATTTCGATTGGGATGCCCAACAGCAAGTGGTTTTCCATAGAAAAAGCGGCCTTTTAGCCGCTTCTTCCTGTATACGATGATTCTTCAAGCCTGAAGCGTCGCGACAAGATCAGCTGTGACCTTGTCGATCGGCTGCCTGCCGTCGATTTCCGTATAGACACCGGCCTTCTTGTAATAGTCAATGAGCGGCTTTGTCGACTCCTCATAGACGGAAAGGCGGTTTGTCATGGTTTCCGCGGTATCGTCAGCACGCTGGTAGAGCTCGCCGCCGCACACGTCGCAGACGCCCTCCTTCTTGGGGGGATTGAACTTCGTGTGGTAGGTGGCGCCGCACTTCTTGCAGATGCGGCGGCCCACGGCGCGCTCGATGAGATCTTCCTTCGGGACGCTGATGTTCAGAACAGCCTTGAGCTTGAGGCCGAGCTTGTCGAGGATGCCCGTGAGGGCGTCCGCCTGCTCGACTGTCCGCGGGAAGCCGTCAAGAAGGAAGCCCTTCTTGCAGTCGTCCTTTGCGAGGCGCTCGGCGACGATGCCGATGGTGACTTCGTCGGGGACGAGCTTTCCCTCATCCATGTAGGATTTGGCGCGGCGTCCTAGCTCCGTGCCTTCCTTTATGGCGGCGCGGAACATGTCGCCCGTCGAGATATGCGGGATGCGGAAGCGCTCCTTCAGCTCCGCTGCCTGGGTGCCCTTGCCGGCCCCCGGAGGGCCCATTAACAAGATATGCATATTATCTCCTCATTTCATAAACCCTTCGTAGTGGCGCATGACCACCATCGCCTCGATCTGCTTCATGGTCTGAAGCGCGACGCCGACGACGATGAGAAGTGCCGTGCCACCGAAGTAGACGCCCTGGATATGGGTCGCTCCTGCGATGAGATTCGGCAGGACGGCGATGAAGGCCAGGAACACGGAGCCCGCCAGCGTGATGCGGGTGAGCACGTGATCCAGGTAATCAGCCGTCGGCTGGCCGGGACGAATGCCCGGGATGAAGCCGCCGTACTTCTTCAGATTGTCCGCCATGTCAGGTATCTTGACGGTGACGGCCGTGTAGAAATAGGTGAAGAAGATGATGAGGAGGACATAGAGCGTCGTCTGAAGTGGAGTGCCCCATTGCAGGTAGGAGGCGATGAGCTTCACCGTGTCATTCTGGACGAACTGCGCGATGGTCGGCGGAAACATCAGAAGTGACGAGGCGAAGATGATGGGTATGACGCCTGCCTGATTGACCTTCAATGGGATATGGCTGGAATGGCCGCCGAAGGCCCGCTGGCCCACGACGCGCTTCGCATAGGATATCGGGATGCGGCGGAAGCCGGTCTCGATATGGATGACGAAGACGACCATCGCAATGGCGATGACAGCAAAGAGGAAGACCTGGAAATAGCTGATGGTACCAGCCTGCACATAGTGATAAATCGTGCCAAGATTCTTCGGGAGTGCTGCGACAATGCCGGCGAAGATGATGAGCGAGATGCCGTTTCCGACGCCCTGCGCTGTGATCTGCTCGCCGATCCACATGAGGAGGATCGTGCCGGCCGTCAGGGTGATTGCGATAATCAGGATGTTCACCGGATTGGGGTTCAGGATCGCGGACTTTAGTCCGATCGACATGCCGAGAGCCTGCAGGAAGGCGAGGATCACGGTGAGATAGCGCGTGACCTGCGTCGTCTTCTTATGGCCCTCCGCCCCCTCCTTCGACCACTGCTCCAGGGTCGGGATGACCACGTTCAGGAGCTGGATGATAATCGCCGCATTGATGTAGGGCGTTATGCTCATGGCGAAGATGGAGAACTTGGAGAACGCGCCGCCCGAGAAGAGATCCAGGAGGCCGAACAGGCTGCCATTGGCAAAGAGCTGCTCGATGGCTCTCGGATCCACGCCCGGGACGGGGATATGCGTCCCCATGCGGAAAATCGCAAACATGACAAGGGTGAAGATGATCTTCTGTCGAAGCTCCGGAATCTTGAAGATGTTACCAAGGGCTCCGAGCACCTCAGATCACCTCGACTTTTCCACCTGCTGCCGTAATCTTTTCTTCTGCGGACTTCGTGAAGCCGTTGGCGCGGACCGTGAGCTTCTTCTTGAGCTCGCCGTTTCCGAGGATACGGATGCCGTCGCAGACGTTCTTCAGGACGCCGGCCTCCACGAGGAGCACCGGATCAACCGTGGCGCCATCCTCAAAACGATTGAGGGTCTCCACGTTGACCTCGGCGTATTCCTTCGCCCAGACGTTCTTGAAGCCGCGCTTCGGGAGACGGCGGTAGAGCGGCATCTGGCCGCCCTCAAAGCCCGTGCGGACGCCGCCGCCGGAGCGGGAGTTCTGGCCCTTCATGCCGCGGCCGCTCGTCTTGCCGTTGCCGGAGCCGAGACCGCGGCCGACGCGATTGCGCACCTTGCGGGAGCCTTCGGCGGGAGTAAGTTCATGTAGTTTCATCGCTTTCGCCTCCCTCAGTCTGCAATTTCTTCCACGTGAATCAGATGCTCGACCTTGTGGAGCTGGCCGCGAAGAGACGGCGAGTCCACAAACTCCTTGACGGAGTTGATCTTGCGAAGGCCCAGGGCGCGCACCGTGCGGCGCTGGGTCTCAGGACGCCCGATCAGGCTCCTCTTGAGCGTTACTTTCAGTTTTGCCATGATCTAAGCCTCCTCAACCCAGGATTTCCTGAACCGTCTTGCCACGAAGCTCAGCGACCGTCTCAGCACGCTTCAGGCTCTTGAGGCCTT
This sequence comes from uncultured Mitsuokella sp., assembly GCA_945877355.1. Classification (GTDB taxonomy): domain Bacteria; phylum Bacillota; class Negativicutes; order Selenomonadales; family Selenomonadaceae; genus AWVT01. Next base: position 8,974 of record CAMCRT010000004.1, read on the forward strand.
CCATCGTGGCGCGGACCATGTTGTTCGGGTTCGCGCTGCCCAGGGACTTCGTGAGGATGTCCTTGATGCCTGCGAGCTCGAGGATGGCACGAGCCGGGCCGCCGGCGATGACGCCGGTACCTTTTGCAGCCGGCTTCAGCATGACGCGGCCAGCGCCGAAGATGCCGATCATCTCGTGGGGAATCGTGCGGCCGTCAAAGAGAGCGATCTCGACGAGATTCTTCTTTGCGTCCTCGACACCCTTGCGGATTGCCTCGGGGACCTCTGCCGCCTTGCCAAGACCGACACCGACCTTGCCCTTCTTGTTGCCGACGACTACGAGCGCCGAAAAAGAGAAGCGGCGGCCGCCCTTGACGACCTTTGCAACGCGGTTGATGTAAACAACCTTCTCCTCGAACTCGGGAGTTTCGTTGTCAAAATTTCTAGCCATTCATTTACCTCCTTTTGGCACTTAGAACTTGAGCCCAGCTTCGCGGGCTGCTTCTGCGAGGGCTGCGACACGGCCATGGTAGACATAGCCGCCGCGATCGAAAACGACTTCCTTGATGCCCTTTTCGATGGCGCGCTTTGCGATCTCTGCACCGATGGCCTTTGCAGCCTCGATGTTGCCGCCGTACTGCTCGAAGCCCTTGTCCTTCGTGGAGGCAGAGACGAGCGTCACGCCCTGCTCATCGTCGATGACCTGGACGTAGATGTTCTTGAGGCTGCGGTACACGCTCAGGCGTGGACGCGCTGCCGTGCCGGAGATATGGTTGCGGACACGCAGATGGCGTTTCTGGCGTGCCTTGTTCTTATCTGCTTTCAAAAGCACAGTGTTTCACTCCTTTCCCTGTCGTCTTACTTCTTGCCCTTCGCGCCGGACTTGCCTTCCTTGCGACGGATATGCTCGCCAGCGTATTTGATGCCCTTGCCCTTATAAGGCTCCGGCTCACGGAAGGAACGAATCTCCGCTGCGATCTGGCCGACGACCTCTTTGTCGATGCCCTTGACCGTAATCGCATTGGCAGACGGTACGTCGAACTCGATGCCCGCAGGCGGCTCGACGACGACAGGATGGGAGAAGCCCAGGGAGAGGTTGAGGTTCTTGCCCTGCTTCTGGGCACGATAGCCAACACCATTTATCTCGAGGTTCTTCGTGAAGCCCTCCGTGACGCCCACCACCATGTTGTGGATGAGGGAGCGGGAAAGGCCATGAAGCGCCCGATGGGGCTTATCGTCGGACGGGCGGGTGACCGTAAGGACAGCGCCGTCGACGGTTACTTTCATTTCCGGATGGATGTGGCGCGAAAGCTCACCTTTCGGGCCCTTTACCTTCACCAGGTTATCCTCGCCGACCGTGACCGTGACGCCGGACGGGATATCAACCGGTGCATTACCAATTCTTGACATCTGTACACCTCCTGACTACAAGCTTACCAGACATAGGCGACAACTTCGCCGCCAAGGCCTGCCTTGCGCGCATTCTTGTCGCTCATGATGCCCTTGGACGTCGAGATGATCGCGATGCCAAGACCGCCGAGGACGCGCGGGAGCTCGTCATGCTTCGCATACTGGCGAAGGCCGGGCTTAGATACGCGCTTGATCCCCGTGATGACCTTCTCACGGGCCGGGCCGTACTTCAGGGAGATCTGGATCATGCCCTGCTTGCCGTCCTCTGTAAACGTGTAGTCCTTGATGAAGCCCTCTTCCTTCAAGACATCAGCGATAGCACGCTTGAGCTTGGAGGCGGGAACGTCCACCGTCTCGTGGTATACGGAGTTTGCATTGCGCAAACGCGTCAGCATATCTGCAATAGGATCAGTCATTGCCATGGAACCGATATCCTCCTTTCAAATCGTAAGCTTACCAGCTTGCCTTCGTAACGCCAGGGATTGCTCCCTTGTAGCTCTGCTCGCGGAAGCAGATACGGCACATTTCAAACTTGCGCATATAGCCGTGCGGGCGGCCGCAAATCTTGCAGCGATTGTACTTGCGTGTGGAGAACTTGGGTTCCTTGCTCCACTTTTCCACCATGGATTTCTTAGCCAAGGTATTTCCTCCTTATCCCTTGAACGGCATGCCGAGGAGCTTCAGAAGCTCGCGAGCTTCCTCATCCGTCTTGGCCGTCGTCACGATCACAATGTTCATGCCGCGGATCTTGTCGATCTTGTCGTACTCGATTTCGGGGAAGATGAGCTGCTCCTTGAGGCCGACAGCGTAGTTGCCGCGTCCGTCAAAGGCCTTGTCCGAAACGCCGCGGAAGTCGCGGACGCGCGGAAGAGCCACATTCATGAACTTGTCGAGGAACTGGTACATGCGGGTGCCGCGCAGCGTCACCTTGCAGCCGATGGGCATGCCCTCACGGAGCTTCCAAGCGGCAAGGGACTTCTTCGCACGGGTCAGCAGGGGCTTCTGGCCGCTGATGATCGTGAGATCGGACACCGCTGCGTCAAGCGCCTTCGGGTTGCTGACGGCTTCGCCGACGCCCATGTTGATGATGACCTTTTCGAGCTTCGGAAGCTGCATGACATTCTTATAGCCGAACTTCTCGTTGAGAGCCTTCACGACTTCCGTCTGATACTTTTCCTGTAATCTTTCCACGTATTTCCCTCCTTCCCTTACTTCGTCTGGTCGATGACTTCGCCGCACTTCTTGCAGGCGCGGACGCTCTTGCCATTGACATCCTTATGGGCGACGCGGGTCGCCTTCTGGCAGGCGGGGCAGACGAGCATGACCTTGGAGGCATGCATGGGCATTTCCTTCGTGAGGATGCCGCCCTGCGGAGCCTTCTGGTTCGGCTTCGTGTGACGCTTCACCTTGTTGATGCCTTCGACGATGACCTTGCCCTTCTTCGGAAGAGCCGTGATGACCTTGCCCTGCTTGCCCTTGTCCTTGCCGGACAGCACGAGGACGGTGTCACCCTTCTTTACATTGAGTTTTACGAGAGACAAAATTGCACCTCCTCTGTCTTAAAGAACTTCAGGAGCCAGGGAGACGATCTTCATGAAATCCTTCTCGCGAAGCTCTCTGGCAACCGGTCCGAAAATACGCGTGCCACGCGGCGTCTTGTCATCTTTGATGATGACAGCGGCGTTCTCGTCGAAGCGGATGTAAGAGCCATCCGGGCGACGGATGCCCTTCACGCTGCGGACGACAACCGCCTTGACGACATCGCCCTTCTTGACCGTACCGCCAGGAGCTGCCGACTTGACAGCAGCGACGATGACATCACCGATGTTGGCGTACTTGCGGTACGAACCGCCAAGCACGCGGATGCACATGATTTCCTTTGCACCCGTGTTATCACCAACATTCAAGATGGTTTGCTGTTGGATCATTTACTGGTACCTCCTTCTCCGATTGTTTTGGATTACTTCGCGCGCTCGACGACTTCGACAACTCTCCAGCGCTTTGTCTTGGAAAGCGGACGCGTCTCCATGAGGGCGACGCGATCGCCTACATGCGCATCGTTCTTCTCGTCGTGGGCGTGGAACTTGACCGTCCGCTTGACGGGCTTCTTGTAGAGCTTGTGCTGCTCGAGTTCCTCGATTGCGACGACGACCGTCTTATCCATCTTATCGGAGATGACCTTGCCGACTCTGTATTTACGTACGTTTCTTTCGCTCACAGTTGAGCCTCCTTCCTAGACGACCCCAAGGGGGTCATGCCATGCATATCTTCTTTAAGCCTTCTTCGCGTTCTCGCGCTGCACCGTCTTGATACGGGCAATGGACTTCTTGACTTCCTTGATACGCATCGGATTCTCAAGCTGGCCTGTAGCGAGCTGAAAACGGAGGTTGAAAAGCTCCTCTTTGAGCGAAGCAACTTTCTGGCTCAGTTCTTCCGCGCTCATTTCACGAATCTCATTCACCTTCATTTGCTTCACCACCCTCTGCTTCCTTTACATCTTCCCGCACCACGAACTTCGTCTTGATGGGGAGCTTGTGACCGGCAAGGCGCATGGCTTCCTGCGCGATCTCGCGGGTGACGCCGTCCATCTCGAAGAGGACGCGGCCCGGCTTCACGACGGCAACCCAGTACTCAGGCGAGCCCTTGCCGGAGCCCATGCGGGTCTCGGCCGGCTTTGCCGTCACCGGCTTGTCCGGGAAAATCTTGATCCAGACCTGGCCGCCGCGCTTGATGTAGCGGGTCATGGCGATACGAGCCGCCTCAATCTGACGGTTCGTGATCCAAGCCGGCTCCAGCGCAACGAGGCCATACTCGCCGTGGCTGACCTTGTTGCCGCGGTTTGCCTTGCCCTTCATGCGACCGCGGAACTGCTTGCGGTACTTGACTCTCTTCGGTAATAACATTACGCTTCGCTCCCTTCAGCTGCAGCCTTCTGCTGCTTTCTTTCTGGAAGGACTTCGCCCTTGAAAATCCAAACTTTAATGCCAATACGGCCATACGTCGTATGTGCTTCTGCCGTGCCATAGTCGATGTCAGCGCGAAGCGTATGAAGAGGAATGCTGCCCTCGCGGTACGACTCCTTGCGAGCGATTTCTGCACCGCCGAGACGGCCAGCGCAGGCGATCTTGATGCCCTTTGCACCGAGGCGCATGGTGCGGCCGACGGCCTGCTTCATGGCGCGACGGAAAGCGATGCGGCGCTCGAGTTGCTGTGCGATGTTCTCGGCCACGAGCGTAGCGTCCATGTCCGGGGTCTTGATCTCGGCGATGTTGATGTCAATACGCTTCGTGGTCATGCCCTTCAGGCCCTCTTTGATCTGCTCGATGCCCGAGCCGCCGCGGCCGATGACCATGCCCGGCTTTGCCGTGTGGATGGTGATCTTCAGGCGGTTCTTGCTGCGCTCCGTCTCGATGCGCGATACGCCAGCCTGCAGGAGGCTCTTCTTCAGGTAGTCGCGAATCTTGATATCTTCATGCAGGTTGTCTGCAAAATCCTTGTCTGCATACCAGTTGGCATCCCAGTTCTTGACGATGCCAAGGCGAATGCCGTGCGGATTAACTTTCTGACCCAATCCGTTTCCCTCCTTATCAGTTCTTCTCGTCTACGACGATCGTGACATGGCTCGTGCGCTTCAAAATCTTGAAGGCCTGGCCGCGGGAACGCGGATGAATGCGCTTCATCGTCGGGCCCTGATCGACGAAGGCCGTCTTGATGTAGAGCTTGTCCACATCCATATCGAAGTTGTTCTCCGCATTGGCAACGGCGCTGCGGAGGACTTTCTCCACCACATCTGCGCCGGCCTTCGGCGTGAACTTCAAAATCGCAAAGGCATCCGCAACGTTCTTGCCACGAACGAGGTCCATGACGACGCGAACTTTGCGCGGAGCGATGCGAATGTATTTCGCTACTGCTTTAGATTCCACCAGGATTCTCCTTTCGCAAATTCCTTAACGAAGCGAGGTCTTTCTCTCTTCGCCAGCGTGTCCCTTGAACGTGCGGGTCGGGGCAAACTCGCCGAGCTTGTGGCCGACCATGTCCTCCGTCACATAGACGGGGACGTGCTTGCGGCCGTCGTGGACGGCGATGGTGTGACCGACGAAATCCGGGAAAATCGTGGAACTTCTCGACCAGGTCTTGACGACCTTCTTATCATTCGACTCGTTGAGGGCCGTGATCTTCTTCATGAGGCTTTCTGCAACGAAGGGGCCTTTCTTAATCGATCTTGACAAAATGATCCTCCTTCCGCCGGGCTATGCCCGGAGATTTCTATTATTTCGTGCGTCTCTTGACGATGAGCTTGTCCGAAGCCTTCTTGCGACGGGTCTTTGCACCCATCGCGCACTTGCCCCACTTCGTGACAGGGTGCTTGCGGCCGACAGGAGAGCGGCCCTCGCCGCCGCCATGCGGATGGTCGTTCGGGTTCATCGCGACGCCGCGGTTCTCCGGGCGCTTGCCGAGCCAGCGGTTGCGGCCGGCCTTGCCGATGGTGATGTTCTCATGCTCGAGATTGCCCACCTCGCCGATGGTGGCGCGGCAGTTGATGTGGACCTTGCGGAGCTCGCCGGAGGGCATGCGCAGAAGAGCGTAATTCCCTTCCTTTGCCATGAGCTGTGCGCTGGTGCCGGCGGAGCGGACGAGCTGTGCGCCCTTGCCGATCTTGAGCTCCACATTGTGGACCGTCGTGCCGACGGGGATGTTCTTGAGAGGAAGTGCATTGCCCACCTTGATATCAGCCTCGGGGCCGGACTCGACCATGTCGCCGACCTTCAGGCCGTTCGGTGCGAGGATGTAGCGCTTCTCGCCATCCACATAGTTGAGGAGGGCGATGCGTGCGCTGCGGTTCGGATCGTATTCGATGGAAGCGACCCGTGCCGGGATGGCGTCCTTCGTGCGCTTGAAGTCGATCACACGATAGAGGCGCTTGTGGCCGCCGCCCTGATGGCGGACGGTGAGACGGCCCTGCATGTTGCGGCCGCCCTTCTTGACGAGGCGCTCCGTCAAGGACTTCTCCGGCTTATCTGTCGTAATCTCGTCGAAGGACGCGACCGTCATGAAACGGCGTCCTGCGGAGTACGGTTTAAAACTCTTTACTGCCACTTGTTTTTACCTCCTTTACCGATTAAGCTTCGAAGAACTCGATGCTTTCACCGGCAGCGAGCTTCACAATGGCCTTCTTGTAATCCGGGCGCTTGCCCTGGGTGCGGCCCATGCGCTTCGTCTTGCCGAGGACGTTTACCGTGTTGACCTTCTCGACCTTGACCTTGAAGACCTCGGCGACCGCCTTGGCAATCTCAATCTTGTTGGCTGCCTTCGCCACGACGAAGACGTACTTGCCCTCGCCCATGAGCTGCGTCGTCTTCTCGGTGACGAGCGGGCGAATCAGAATATCGCGTGCTTCCATTATGCGAATACCTCCTCGATGCGGGCGACGGCATCCTTCGTGATGAAAAGCTTGTCGTGGTTCAGAAGATCGAACACGTTGAGCCCCATCGCGCTGATGGCCTTGACGCCAGGAATGTTGCGTGCGGATTTCTCCACCGTATCAGTATCCTCTGCCGTGATGAAGAGGGACTTCTTCGGTGCTGCAAAAACATTCAGGAGCTCGACGACCTGCTTCGTCTTCGGTGCGTCGAAAGCGAGGCTGTCGAGGACGACGAGGTCGCCGCTCTTCACCTTGTCGCTGAGCACGCACTTGAGAGCAAGGCGGCGCTGCTTGCGCGGCATTGTGAAGGAGTAGGAACGGGGCTGGGGTCCGAAGACCGTGCCGCCGCCGACCCACAGCGGGCTGCGCGTCGAGCCAGCACGTGCGCGGTCCGTGCCCTTCTGCTTCCAGGGCTTGCGGCCACCGCCGCGAACCATGGAGCGGGTCTTCGTGGCGTGCGTCCCGAGGCGCTCATTGGCCTGCTGCATGACGACAGCCTGGTGTACGAGGCCTGCGTTCATCTCGACGCCGAACACGGAGTCATTCAGCTCGATATCGCCGACCTGCGTGTTCTTCATATCATAAACTGCTACTTTAGCCATAACTTACAGGTTCCTCCTTCCGATTAGTTTTTGCCCGGCTTTACGGTGTTCTTGATGACAACGAAGCTCTTCTTCGGTCCCGGGATTGCACCCTTGACGAGGATGAGATTACGGTCTGCATCGACACGAACGACCGTCAGGCGCTGGACCGTGACGCGCTCGCCGCCCATGCGGCCCGGGAGCTTCTTGCCCTTCAGCACGCGTCCGCCAGGACCGGAAATCATAGCACCCGTGGAGCCCGGCTCACGATGGGACTTGGAGCCATGGCCCATGGGGCCACGAGCGAAGTTGTGACGCTTGATGCCGCCCGCGAAGCCTTTGCCCTTGGACGTGCCCGTCACATCGACGAGTTCACCTGCTTCAAATATATCAACGCCGATGGTGTCACCGACTTTGTATTCCGAAGAATCTTGAAGGCGGAGTTCACGGATGAACTTGACAGGGCTTACGCCTGCCTTTTCAAAGTGCCCCTTCAAGGGTTTGTTGACGCGCTGCTCCTTGACTTCGCCGAAGCCAAGCTGCACCGCATTGTAGCCATCGCTCTCCACCGTCTTGTTCTGGATGATGACGTTGTTGCCGGATTCGATGACCGTTACCGGAACGACCTTGCCTTCCTCAGTGAAGATCTGGGTCATACCGAGCTTTCTACCTAAAATCGCTTTCGACATATATTCCACCTCCTCGGATTACAGCTTGATCTGGAAGTCCACGCCAGCGGGTATATCAAGACGCATCAGGGAATCGACCGTCTTGCTCGTCGGCTGAAGGATATCAATGAGGCGCTTGTGCGTGCGCATCTCAAACTGCTCACGGCTGTCCTTATTGACATGCGGGCTCCGAAGGATCGTATAGATGCTCTTCTCCGTCGGAAGGGGAATCGGACCAGACACAATGGCGCCGGTCTTCTTTGCCGTCTCGACAATCTTTACTGCACTCTGATCGAGGGCTTTATGATCATAAGCCTTCAGACGAATGCGGATTTTCTGCTGCTTTGACAATTCATTTTCCTCCTTACGTCTAAGCTCTTTGGCTCAAACATTTCTCCGTAGCAGTTCCCTTGGTAGCCCAAGCCATCTGCCACGTCATCGCATTGGGGGGTACAAAATTTTAGACCTTACGATAAGGGCGACGCGAGCGCCGCCCCTATGTGAGGTCAATGGATCAATCAGACTTCTTCGATTTCCGTAACGCGGCCTGCACCAACCGTGTGGCCACCCTCGCGAATAGCGAAGCGGAGACCCTTCTCGATAGCGATCGGGGTGATGAGCTCGACTTCCATCTCGACGTTATCGCCAGGCATGACCATTTCCGTGCCCTCGGGGAGCTTGACGACGCCCGTGACGTCCGTCGTACGGAAGTAGAACTGCGGACGATAGTTCGTGAAGAACGGGGTGTGACGGCCGCCTTCTTCCTTCGTCAGGACATAGACCTGAGCCTTGAACTTCGTGTGGGGATGGATGCTGCCCGGCTTGGAGAGAACCTGGCCGCGCTCGATTTCCTTACGGTCGATGCCGCGGAGAAGTGCGCCGATGTTGTCGCCTGCGACAGCCTCGTCGAGCATCTTGCGGAACATCTCGATGCCCGTGACAACCGTCTGCTTCTTCTCGTCCGTCAGGCCGACGATCTCAACCGTGTCGTTGAGCTTGAGCTGGCCACGCTCGACACGGCCCGTTGCGACCGTGCCACGGCCCGTGATCGTGAAGACGTCCTCGACAGGCATGAGGAAAGGCTTATCCGTGTCGCGCTCCGGCGTCGGGATGTAGTCATCGACAGCTTCCATGAGCTTAAGGATGTTCTTAGCCTGCTCAGCATCGCCCTCGAGAGCCTTCAGAGCGGAGCCTGCGATGACAGGGATGTCGTCGCCAGGGAACTCATAGCTGGAGAGAAGCTCGCGGACTTCCATCTCGACGAGCTCGAGGAGCTCGGGATCGTCAACCTGGTCAACCTTGTTGAGGAAGACGACGATAGCCGGAACACCGACCTGGCGAGCGAGAAGGATGTGCTCGCGGGTCTGCGGCATGGGGCCATCAGCTGCGGAAACGACGAGGATAGCGCCGTCCATCTGTGCAGCACCGGTGATCATGTTCTTGACATAGTCAGCGTGGCCCGGGCAGTCGACGTGTGCATAGTGACGCTTCGGCGTCTCATACTCGACGTGAGCCGTGTTGATCGTGATGCCGCGCTCGCGCTCCTCCGGAGCCTTATCGATGTCTGCGTAGTCCTCGAAGGAAGCCTTGCAGCCCTCGGTCTCGGAGAGAACCTTCGTGATAGCAGCCGTCAGCGTCGTCTTGCCATGATCGACGTGGCCGATGGTACCGATGTTGACATGCGGCTTAGTTCTCTCAAACTTTTCTTTTGCCATTGTAGTGATATCCTCCCTTATTCACCTTTGTTCTTTGCGACAATCTTGTCAGCAATATTTTTAGGAACTTCATCATAGTAAGAGACTTCCATGCTGTAGTTCCCGCGACCCTGAGTTCTGGAACGGAGATCCGTCGAATAGCCGAACATCTCCGAAAGCGGAACGAAGCCATTGATAACCTGGGAGCCGTTGCGGGCCTCCATGCCATCGATGCGTCCGCGGCGCGAATTGAGGTCGCCGATGACGTCGCCCATGTATTCCTCCGGGACAACGACCTCGACCTTGACGTACGGCTCGAGAAGGACCGGGTTGGCCTTTTCTGCGCCGTTCTTGAACGCCATGGAGCCTGCGATCTTGAAGGCAGCCTCCGAGGAGTCGACCTCGTGGTAGGAGCCGTCATAGACCGTGACCTTGATGTCAACCATCGGGTAGCCAGCCACAACGCCAGCCTCCATCGCCTGCTTGACACCTTCCTCAATCGGCTTGATGTATTCCTTCGGAACAACGCCGCCAACGACCTTGTTCTCGAATTCAAAGCCTTCGCCCGGCTCACGCGGCTCGAGCTTGAGCCAGCAGTGGCCGTACTGGCCGTGACCGCCGGACTGACGGACGAACTTGCCCTCGGCCTCGACAGCCTTGCGGATCGTCTCGCGATATGCGACCTGCGGCTCGCCGACCTTGCAGTCGACCTTGAACTCGCGGAGCATGCGGTCGACGATGATCTGCAGATGGAGCTCGCCCATGCCGCTGATGATGGTCTGGCCCGTCTCCTGGTCCGTGTGGACGCGGAACGTCGGATCCTCTTCTGCGAGCTTCTGGAGCGCGATGCCCATCTTTTCCTGGTCGTTCTTCGTGGACGGCTCAACCGCAACGGAGATAACGGGATCCGGGAAAACCATGGACTCGAGGATGATCGGTGCATTCTCGTCGCAGAGCGTGTCGCCCGTCGTCGTGTCCTTCAGGCCGACGGCAGCGGCGATATCGCCGGAGTAGACCTTATCGATTTCCTTGCGGTTGTTGGCGTGCATCTGGAGGATACGGCCAATGCGCTCCTTCTTCCCCTTCGTGGAGTTGAAGACATAGGAGCCACCGTCGAGGATGCCGGAGTATACGCGGAAGAATGCGAGCTTGCCGACGTAGGGGTCCGTCATGATCTTGAAGGCGAGGGCCGAGAACGGTGCCTCGTCGCTGGCCGGGCGGCTGTCCTCCTCGCCCGTATCCGGGTTGATGCCCTGGATCGGCGGGATGTCCGTCGGAGCCGGCATGTAGTCGACAATCGCATCGAGGAGCGGCTGAACGCCCTTGTTGCGGTACGACGTGCCGCAGGTGACCGGCGTGAGCTTGCACTCGACCGTGCCCTTGCGGATGACGCGCTTGATGTCGGCCTCGGTGATTTCCTCACCGCCGAGATACTTCTCCATGAAGTCATCATCGAGCTCGGAGAGAGCCTCGAGCATGATCTCGCGGTACTCTTCAGCCTGATCCTTCATGTCATCGGGGATCGCAACCTCGTCTTCGACCTTGCCGAGATCGTCCTCATAGACGATGGCTTCCATCTTGACGAGATCGACGATACCCTGGAACGTGTCCTCTGCGCCAATCGGGAGCTGGATAGCAACTGCATTCGCATTGAGGCGCTCCTTCATCATCTTGATGACGTTGAAGAAATCAGCACCCGTGATATCCATCTTGTTGACGTACGCCATGCGCGGAACGTTGTAGCGCTCTGCCTGACGCCAGACCGTCTCCGTCTGCGGCTCGACGCCACCGCGTGCCGTAAGAACAGCAACCGTGCCATCGAGAACGCGCAGGGAGCGCTCGACCTCTACCGTGAAATCCACGTGACCCGGTGTGTCGATGATGTTGATGCGATGATCTTTCCAGTGGCACGTCGTAGCAGCGGACGTGATCGTGATGCCACGCTCCTGCTCCTGAACCATCCAGTCCATCGTCGCGGCACCATCATGCACCTCGCCGATCTTGTGGTTGACACCCGTATAGAAGAGGATACGCTCCGTGGTCGTCGTCTTACCAGCATCGATGTGGGCCATTATGCCGATATTACGCGTTTTTTCAAGGGAATACTCTCTTGCCACTTTGTTCTCTCCTTATATGTTATGGAAGAAAAATTACCAACGATAATGTGCGAAGGCCTTGTTTGCCTCTGCCATCTTGTGGGTATCTTCCTTCTTCTTGATCGCTGCGCCTGTGTTGTTGGCAGCATCCATGAGCTCGCCGGAGAGGCGTGCATCCATGGTCTTCTCGCCGCGCATACGCGCATAGTTGACGAGCCAGCGGATGCCGAGCGTCATGCGGCGGTCGGGACGAACCTCGACCGGGACCTGGTAGTTCGCACCACCGACGCGGCGTGCGCGAACCTCGAGCACCGGCATGACGTTCTTCAGAGCCGTCTCGAAGACCTCGAGCGGATCCTTGCCCGTCTTTGCGCGGATCTCTTCGAACGCATCATAGACGACGCGCTCTGCAACGCTCTTCTTGCCGGAGAGCATCACCTTATTGATGAATTTCGTAACCGTCTTGCTGTGGTACACCGGATCCGGCAGTACGTCGCGCTTCGGTACGGAACCTTTTCTAGGCATTCGGAAACCTCCCTCTCATAATCTTTAAGACAGCTTACTTCTTCTTCGCTTTCTTGGCGCCGTACTTGGAACGGGCCTGATTGCGCTCGGCAACGCCTGCCGTATCGAGCGAACCGCGGATGATGTGGTAGCGGACGCCCGGCAGGTCCTTGACACGACCGCCGCGAATAAGAACAACGCTGTGCTCCTGAAGATTATGACCAATGCCCGGGATGTATGCAGTCACCTCGATGCTGTTCGTCAGACGAACACGGGCGACCTTACGCAGAGCCGAGTTCGGCTTCTTCGGCGTGGATGTGTAGACACGCGTGCAGACGCCGCGCTTCTGCGGGCAGTTCTTCAGTGCTGGTGCTTTGGATTTCTCCTGCATGCTCTTTCTGCTCTTGCGAACTAGCTGGTTAATTGTAGGCATACATGCACCTCCTTCCTTCAACTTTAGATTTATTATTTATCAAATCAAAGGCGAGGCCTTTGATTTTGACTAGGTTACTCGAGCACGGCAACGGCTGCCGCCCCGACTGGGATGCCGCTGGCTTTTCCGAGCTCCTTCATGGTGCCCCCATCCAGGATCGGGACCCCCTGCTCCTCCGCGGTCATCCGAAGCGCTGCAATCGCGCGCTCCTGTGCATCGTTTGCGAGGAAAAGGGCCGTCACGTCATTCCGCTTCAGTGCCTTTGCACACTGCTTTATGCCGGATACGTGCTCTTTTTCCTTCAGCTCGTCCAGTGTCATTGCTTCCACTCTCCTGCACGCTTCTCTCTTACCCCCGAAGCACTTGTAATAATATATCAAAACGAAAAACCACTGTCAATACTTATTTTACAATGTTTTTTAATTACACGCCACCTTGCGTATCTTTTTCTTTGATATACTATAAAAATGCTTCTTTTGCAAGAAAAAACAGCGGAAACCCACGCTGGATTTCCGCTGCCTTGCTTGCCGAATCGTCTATCCGATTATTTTCCCAGGACTTCCTTGAAGGTCTTGACCACGTTTTCCTTCGTGAAGCCGAACTTCTTGAAGAGGATGCCAGCCGGTGCTGAGGCGCCGAAGGTCGTCATGGTCACGGTCTTGCCGTCGAGGCCCACGTATCTCCCCCAGCCGAAGTCCGAAAGGGCTTCCACGGCGACGCGGGCGCGGACGTTCTTCGGAAGGATGCTCTCCTTGTACTCCGCCGTTTGCTCCTCGAAGAGATCCATGCAGGGCATGGAGACGACGCGGACGTCGATGCCCTCCTTCGCCAGCTCCTCCTGGGCCTCGATGGCAAGAGACACCTCGGAGCCCGTGGCGATGAGGATGCCGTCCATAGCCGACGCGTTCTTCGCCTCGGACACCACATAGGCGCCCTTCAGGGCTTCCTGCGAGGAGCCAGGGAGCTGCGGCAGGTTCTGGCGCGTGAGCACGAGGGCTGTCGGCGTCTCCTTCGAGAGGAGGGCGCTCGCCCAGGCTGCCGCCGTCTCCGTCGCATCCGCCGGGCGGAACACGTGGAAGTTCGGCATGGCCCGGAGGGCTGCTGCCTGCTCGATGGGCTCATGGGTGGGCCCATCCTCGCCGACGCCGATGCTGTCGTGGGTGAATACATAGATGGTCGGGATCCGCATGAGGGATGCCAGGCGGAGCATCGGCTTCGTGTAGTCGCTGAAGACGAAGAAGGTGGAGACAAAGGCCTTGAGACCTCCGTGGAGCATGAGGCCGTTCTCCATGCCCGCCATGGCCAGCTCCCGGACGCCGAAGTGGATATTGCGGCCGCTGTAGTCGCCCTTCTTGAGGAACCCTTCCCCCTTCATCTCCGTCTTGTTGGAGGGAGCAAGGTCGGCGCTGCCGCCCACGAGCTGCGGCAGGACATCCTTCAAATGGTTGATGATCGCGCCGGAAAGGGCACGGGTCGCCTGGGGCTTGTCCTCATAGCTCCAGAGAGCCTTGTCCGCGAGAATTGCCTTTTCATCCACCTCGGCGTGGAAGGTATCCCAGAGCTTCTTCTGCTCCGGGAACTTCTCTGCATAGGAGGCAAAGAGCTCGTCCCAGGCCTTTTCCTTCTCGGCGCCATAGGCTGCGCCCTTCTGGATGTAGTCATAGACATCATCCGGGATGTAGAAGCTCTTGTCCGGATCCCAGCCGAGATTTTCCTTGAGGGCCCGGAGGTTTTCCTCGCCGAGGGGCTCGCCGTGGGCAGAGGCTTTGCCCTGCTTTGCGGGGCAGCCGTAGCCGATCTCCGTCTTGATGGTGATGAAGGAAGGACGGCTCGTGTCCTTCTTCGCCACGTCGATGGCCTTGCCGATGGCGGCGAGGTCGTTGCCATCCTCCACGGTGATGGTCTGGAAGCCGAAGGCCTCCATGCGCATCTCCACATTCTCCGTGAAGGCGATATCCGTGCTGCCCTCGATGGAGATGCGGTTTGAATCATAGAGCACGATGAGCTTGCCGAGGCCCAGGGTACCGGCGAGGGAGAAGGCCTCCGAGGAGATGCCCTCCATCATGCAGCCGTCGCCGCCGAGCGCAAAGGTATAGTGGTCAACGATATCGAAGCCCGGGCGATTGAACACAGCGGCAAGATGTGCCTCGGCTATTGCCATGCCGACAGCCATGGACATGCCAGCTCCCAGGGGGCCCGTCGTCGCCTCGACGCCTGCCGTATGCCTGTACTCCGGATGACCCGGCGTAAGGGAGCCGTCCTGACGGAAGCTCTTCATGTCGTCCATGGTGAGGCCATAGCCAAAGAGATGGAGCAGCGAGTACAGCATCGCCGAACCATGACCGCCCGACAGGATGAAGCGATCCCGATTCGCCCACTGGGGGTCCTTCGGATTGTGCTTCATGTGGTGGGCCCAAAGCTCAAAGGCCATGGGAGCAGCCCCCAAGGGAAGCCCCGGATGCCCCGACTTCGCCTTCTCAATCGCATCCGCCGAAAGCACGCGGATCGCATTTACACATTTCGTATCAAGATTACTCAACTGGATTACTCCTTTCTTATTGAAACAATGCTTCTACGCCCTCGCGGTTCAAAAATTCTGCCACAGAGGAAAGTACCTCCCGTGCATCTTCTATCTGTTCCGCCGCTTGAGCCTTGGAAGCACTAAAAAAATCATCATAATCACTTGCGTGACGTATGTCTTTTGCAAGCTCAGCCTTCCTGCCAATTTCTCGAAGGAAAATACCTGCATGGACAAATTCCTTGTTAAAAGCGCCAATGGCCTGTCCATGTTTTCGAAAGGTTTTTCCTCGTAATGCCAAGCATGCTGAGATTGCATGAAACATCGCATAATAGGAGCGGTTATTCGCTGCTCGATAATGCTCCCCTATCATGGTTTCCACAGCCGTATGGAAATCCTCCACTGCCAGCTCAAATCGGAAGCGAGCGACCTCCTTTTCCTTTTGCACACTCGAATCATGCGGCATAAACCGACACCCCTTCTGTTTTTACAGCATGATAGAAAGGATAGACATCTTCCCACTCCTTAAAATGAGAGATATTCTTCACAATGGGTGCCACATCAAGATCGTGTGCATCATTGAAGTCGTAGGTCATATATGAAACAGCTCGCATGTTTTGCTGAATGGATTCGTCATCAGCATCCACGAGAATCATGATATCAACATCCGAGTCCGGACGAAAATCTCCCCGTGCATAGGAACCATACAGTATGACAGCGCGCAGGGAATCCTGATATATCGCCCGAATCCCTTCCACATACTGCTGCAAAGCAGCTAAAACAGAATTCCTTTTCTCCGTGATAGATGCTTGCATCGTCATAAAGAACGCCTCCTCTCTCCATCAGCTTTCCTTCGCTGCGATATCGGGACGCAGGGCGGCGGCGCCGCCTTGGTAGACGTGTGCGATCTCGCGCTGGGACTTTGCCGTTTCGGCTAGCACCAGGACGCGGATACACTTTGCGAGGCTGCCCTCTATGGCGCACTGGCGTGCGTCGAAGAGCGGCACGAGGTCAAAGCCTGGAAGCGCCCGGACGCCTGCTGTGGGGAATGTGGAGGTGAGGTCCTCCGTCATGGTGAAAATCACTGCGCCGATATCCTCCGGGCTCAGATCATTTCGTGATAGAATCTCCTCCATCAGCCCCTGTGCTGCCTTCCATATTGCTTCCTTTTCATCCTTCGCGACCGTAACCGCCCCGCGAATCCCTCTCATGCTGTAGCCTCCCAACTGCGAACCAATTGTTTCAAGACAATTCTATCATGTTTTTTTATAGAATACTAGGTGGTGGTCACGTTTCTCCCCTCTGATTTTCCAAGAAATTTCCTGCCTGTAACATAGCACAAGCAAAAAGCTCTCCATTCCTGCTATACTATTTACTGGAAAGGAAGACATGATATGAACGCAACGAAAGAGAGCATGCGCTCTGCTGAAAAGCAAGCCGCCACGGAAAAGAAACGCCAGCAAGAAATCAAATCCATGGAGGAAATCCTGACCATATACTGCCACGGCAAGCATCACCTGCGGGAGGCTGGCGCAAAGCTCTGCCCTGACTGCCAGAGCCTAGCGGACTATGCCAAGGCTCGCCTCCTCGCCTGCCCCCGCATGGCGGAAAAATCCTTCTGTGCTGTCTGCCCCATTCACTGCTATCAGAAGGACAGGCGCGAGGAGATCCGCCGCGTCATGCGCTGGGCCGGTCCAAGGATGCTCCTTCGCCACCCTCTTATGACCCTTCGCCATATCTGGTACAAAAAAATCGGCAAGTAACTCGAATTACTTGTCTCAAGACGCCCGCCCAGTCATATCGTGGGCGTTTTTCTTATGCGCAAAAAGACCGCAGAAGAAATATCTTCTGCGGTCCGTATCAGCGTGCTATGAGATTAGCAGGTGTGGCAGACGTCGTAGAGGCCCTTAGCCTTCAGCGTCTTGACGACCGTCTCACCGATGTGAGCGACCGTGTCAGCGACCTCGATGCCGACGGCATTGAGGGCCTTGATCTTGTCAGCAGCCGTGCCCTTGCCGCCTGCGATGATGGCGCCGGCATGGCCCATGCGCTTGCCCGGAGGCGCCTGACGACCAGCGATAAAGGCCGTTACCGGCTTGTCCGGCATGTTCTCCTTGATCCACTTCGCAGCATCCTCCTCAGCGTTGCCGCCGATCTCGCCGATCATGAGGAGAGCCTTCGTCTCAGGATCATCCTTGAAGAGCTTCAGGGCATCGATGAAGTCCGTGCCCTTGACCGGGTCGCCGCCGATGCCGATAGCCGTCGTGACGCCGATGCCAGCGTTCTTCAGCTGGTAGGCAGCCTCGTAGGTCAGGGTGCCGGAGCGGGAGATGAGGCCCACATGGCCCTTCTCCTGGATCATGCCCGGGATGATGCCCATCATGGCCTCGCCGCTGGTCATGATGCCAGGGCAGTTCGGTCCGATGAGGCGGGTCTTCTTGCCCTCGAGGTAACGGCGAACCTTCACCATGTCGAGGACAGGGATGTGCTCGGTGATGCAGACGACGAGATCCATCTCCGCCTCGATGGCCTCGAGGATGGAGTCAGCCGCGAACTTTGCCGGGACATAGATGACGGAAGCCGTAGCGCCCGTAGCCTTCACAGCGTCGCGGACCGTGTTGAAGACGGGGACGCCTTCCACCGTCTGGCCAGCCTTGCCCGGGGTGACACCGCCGACAATCTTCGTGCCGTAGGAAATCATCTGCTTCGTGTGGAACGTCGCGGCCTTGCCCGTGATGCCCTGCACGATGACCTTTGTATCTTTATTAATCAGTACGCTCATTTTCGCAGTCCTCCCAAATTACGCCTTTTCTGCTTCCTTGACGAGCTTCACGATCTGCTCAGCGCCGCCCTGCATGGACTCAGCCATGATGACGTTCTTGATCGGCGTGTTCTTCAGGAGTTCGCGCCCCTTGTCCACGTTCGTGCCCTCGAGACGGACAACGACAGGAACCGGCATGGACTTGCCACCATCCTTCGAGACGAGCTTTGCCGCAGCGATGATGCCCTCAGCAACGAGGTCGCAACGGTTGATGCCGCCGAAAATGTTGACGAAGATGCCCTTTGCCTGGCCGCCCTCGAGCATGATCTTGAAGGCCTCTGCCGTCTCCTCCGGGCTTGCGCCGCCGCCGATATCGAGGAAGTTCGCCGGGTCGCCGCCGAAGTGCTTCAGGATATCGACCGTTGCCATGGCAAGGCCGGCGCCATTGACCATGCAAGCCACGTCGCCGCCGAGGTTGACGTAGTTCAGGCCGAGAGCGGAAGCCTCGAGCTCCTTCGGGTCCTCCTCGGACTCATCGCGGAGCTCCACCACATCCGGATGACGGAAGAGTGCGCTGTCGTCGAAGTTGAGCTTTGCGTCAAGGCAGATGACGTCGTCCTCTTCGGTGACGACGAGCGGGTTGATCTCAACCTGGCTGCAGTCCTTGCCGATGAAGGCATCATAGAGCTTCAGGAACGTAGCCGTTGCCTTGCGGACAGCGGGCTGCGGGATTCCGATGGCGTAGGCCATGCGCTGTGCCTGGAAGGAAGCGAGGCCGATGGCCGGATCGATCGTATCCGTGATGATCTTCTCCGGGGTCTTTGCGGCGACTTCCTCGATGGAGGTGCCGCCCTCGGAGGAGCCCATCATGACGACGCGGCCCTGGGTGCGATCCACGACGAAGGAGAAGTAGTATTCCTTCTTGATGTTGGAGCCGGCTTCAATAAGGAGGCGGCCGACCTTCTTGCCCTCAGATCCCGTCTGCTTCGTCACGAGAACCTGTCCGAGAAGAGCTTCTGCGTACTTCTTGACCTCGTCCGTCGACTTGGCAAGCATGACGCCGTGCATGCTCTCGTTGCCCTTGATGGTGCCTTTGCCGCGGCCGCCAGCATGGATCTGGGATTTGACCACCGTCACCTTGCTGCCGAGCTCCTCTGCAGCCTTCACAGCCTCCTCGACCGTGAACGCAGGCTTGCCCGCCGGGACATTCACGCCATATTCGCGCAGGATGCCCTTGCTCTGATACTCATGGATATTCATGAATCTGCCTCCTTATGAAGTTTCTGAGAGACCCTTATCTTACTCCGTCGGCAAGTGTTGAATTTGCCGATTTGCCAGAATAATTCTGATAAATTGTCATCTCTTTCCTACATTTACAAATTATATCGTATTATCCGACTTGCGTCAATTACTTCGCGTTTTTTTCGAGGTCTAAAGCAAAGTTTATTTTTTCACATGCTTTTTCTTCCCCGCAGCGCCCTCCTGCTCTGCATGATAGGCCTCCAGCTTCTCCGAGGCCTCATGGAGCATGGTCTGGGTGATCTTGTAGGGAAGGATGCGCACATCCTGCTTTTTCTCCGTGGCGCGGAAGACCTTCTGGACCCGGGCCTCGCTGGCTCCGGTGCCCTCCCGGCAGGTGGCAAGGCCGAGGCGGGAGCAGAAGTCGTAGAAACGCTTGAACTCCTCCTCCTGCCCATCGGCGAGGAGCAGCAGCAGCACGCCGTAGGCGGCGAGGCCCCCATGGTGGGCGCACCGCTCCGACTCAGGGAGGGCCGCCAGCTCGGAGAAGAGCGCATTTGCCATGTGGCCGTTGTACTCCGGCGAGGCGTAGTTCGACACCATGGCACTGGTGACGACGACAGCCAGCACTGTCTCCTCGAAGGCGGTGCTGCGGGTATGGCTGCGGTTGTCCGCCACGGCCTGCTCCGCATACTCATAGAGGGGCTCGGAGCACATTTTCGAGAGGGCGAGGGCTATGCCGTCCTTGTGGAGGAGCTTCTTGCCCCGGGCGGCGATCTGCGCCTCGTAGTATTTCGCCATGGTGTCGGCGATGCCCCGCAAGAGGAAGCTCTCCGGCGCCTGCAGGATGATGCGGGTGCAGAGAAATACGTGGACAGGCGGCCGGTGGAGGAAGTAGAACTCCGCAAAGCTGCCATCCTCGTTGTAAATGGTGGAGATGCGGGCTGCCGCCGCGCAGCTCCCGGCGACGGTCGGGAAGGTAAAGACTGGCTTGTGAAGGCGGCTTGCCACCGCCTTTGCCGTGTCGATGGCCTTGCCGCCGCCCACGGCGAAGACCATGTCCGCCTCCTGGGTGGCATGGTCATTTGCAAGCCTGTCGATGCGGGCCCAGGTGGTCTCCCCCTCCGCCAGCAGGAAGCCGGTGAACTCCAGGCCCACGCCCTCCACAGACTTTATGAGAGAGTCCTGGGCAGCCTCCACGCCCCGGCGGCCGCCGATGACGACGACGCTCTTGCCAAAGGGCGGGCAGACCTCGCGGATCTTATCGTAGGCGTCCGAGCCGATGGTGTAGTCCGGGCGCGATATGGTATAGCGTTCCTTCATTTCGTTTCCTTTCTGCCCAACACAAAGACGGTCTGGGCTTTCCACGTGTCCCCCTTGCGAAGCACCGGCTGAGGGAAGGCTGGATTCGCAAAGGCATTCGGGTAGTACTGGGTCTCGAGGCAGAAGCCTGTACGCTTCCCGAAGACCGCGCCCTTCCCCTTCTCCCCGCGGAGGAAGTTGCCCGTGTAGAACTGGAGCCCCGGCTGGGTCGTGAAGCAGGTGAGCGTCAGGCCCGTCTTTTCCGACTCCGCATAGGCCGCCTTCTTGAGACCGCCTGCGGTGTAGTCGATGGGGCAGGATGGGTCATAGCCAAAGGCCCCCGGCTGGACCTCCACCACGGGCTTCTCATCCCGGATGATCCAGTTGTGGTCGTAGCCGCCCGCCATCTTCAGCTCGTCATAGTCGTCGTCGATATGGGCGCCGATGGGCGTGAGCTGGCGAAGGTCCATGGGTGTCCCCTCCACGGGGAGAATGCGGCCGTCCGGCAGGGACTCCGCATCCGCCCAGGTGAAGGTGTCGGAGAAGAGCTGGATGCGCTGGTCGAGCACGTCGCCCATGCCCTCCCCCACGCCGTCCAGATTGAAGTAGGCGTGGTTCGTCAGGTTGCAGACGGTGTCTGCGTCGCTCTCGGCCTCGTAGGAGATGAGAAGCTCATTGTCGTTCGAAAGGGCATAGCGGACGCGCACGGTCATATTGCCGGGGTAGCCCCCCTCGCCATCCGCCGCATGGTAGGTCAGAAGCACGCCCCCATTGTCCTCCTGCCCCTCCCAGAGGCGGCAGTGGAAGCCCTTCAGGCCCCCGTGGATATGGTTCTGCTTCTTGGAGCCCGTATTGAGCTCCAGCTGATACTCCTTTCCGCCGAGGACGACGCGCCCGTCGGCGATGCGGTTCGCATGGCGCCCCACAAGGCCGCCGATGCTGGCCGTGTCCTTCTCATACTCCTCCGCGCTCGTAAAGCCCAGGAGCACGTCCCGCTTCACGAAGTCCTTGTCAAAGGCCCTCCAGGAAACGAGCCGTGCCCCGTAGGTGGTGACAGCCACCTCCGTCCCCTTCGTATTGCGCAGGGTAAAGAGGAACACCTCCCGTCCATCGGAAAGGTGCCCAAAGGCTTCCTTCTTCACTTCCGCCATAATGACCCTCCTCATCCTAGTCGTTAGAATATTCTTTTGTGTAAAGTATAAGCCATTCAAAGGGAGAACGCAACAAAAGAAGCGACAGATTTCTCTGCCGCTTTCTACTAAAGTCAGCCACGCATTTCGCATACCTTGGCGAAGGCCTTGTGGGAGGCCTCTATGGTGCGGTCGATGTCCTCGTCCGTGTGGGCGAGGCTCATGAAGAGGGTCTCGAACTGGCTCGGGGCGAGGTAGATGCCCTGCTCCAGCATGGCCTTGAACCAGACGGCAAACGCCTTCTGATCCGACGCGCTGGAATCGTCGAAGTCCCAGACCTCGTTTTCGTTGAAGAAGATGCCGAACATGGAGCCCGCCTGGTGGGCCTGGATTGCGACGCCCGCCTTCTTGGCCTCCTCCTGCCAGCCCAGGAGCAGCTTCTTGACCTTCAGGGTCAGCACCCGGCTGGAGTCCGGCTCGCCCGGCTCTGGCTCTGCCGTGATGATCTTGAGCGTCTCAATGCCAGCCGTCATGGCAAGGGGATTGCCGGAGAGCGTCCCTGCCTGGTAGACGGGGCCCTTCGGGGCGACCTGCTCCATGATGTCCCGGCGTCCGCCGTAGGCCGCCACCGGGAGGCCGCCGCCGATGATCTTGCCGAGGCAGGTGAGATCCGGCTTCACGCCGTAGGCCGCCTGGGCACCGCCCAGAGAGGCCCGGAAGCCGCACATGACCTCGTCGAATATGAGGAGCGAGCCCGCCTCCTTCGTGAGGTGGCGCAGATGGTCGAGATAGCCCTGGCGCGGCAGGACGCAGCCCATATTGCCCGCCACCGGCTCCACGATGATGCAGGCGATTTCCTCCCCATGCTCACGCATGACTTTCTCGATGGCATCGAAGTCATTGTAGGGCACGGCGATGGTGTCGGCCGCCGTCCCCTTCGTCACGCCGGGACTGGAGGGCACGCCGAAGGTGGCGAGGCCCGAGCCGGCGCTCACGAGAAGGCTGTCGCTATGGCCGTGGTAGCAGCCGATGAACTTCACGATCTTATCCCGGCCCGTGAAGCCGCGGGCAAGGCGCAAAGCGCTCATGGTAGCCTCGGTGCCGGAGTTCACCATGCGGATTTCCTCGATGGTGGGATAGACCTCCATGACGCGCTTCGCCAGCTCCGACTCCAGAAGGGTCGGCGCCCCATAGCTCGTCCCCCGCTCGGCTGCCGCCTGCAGGGCACGGACTACATTCGGATGGGCATGGCCCGCCACCATGGGCCCCCAGGAGCCCACATAGTCGATGTATTCGTTGCCGTCGATGTCATATATCTTCGAGCCCTTGGCATGGGAGATAAAGGGCGGATTCGAGTCCACGTTGGCAAAGGAACGCACAGGACTATTCACGCCCCCCGGCATAAGCCCCTTCGCCTCATCAAAAGCCGCCTGAGATTTTTCCAAATGTAGCATAGCACACCTCTTTTACCTTATTTGTTTGCCAATCGTTTGTACAGCTCATAATTTTTCTCGAAAAGTATCCTCGAAGCCTCATCCATCTTCTTTTTCAGCTCAGGATTATCTTTCGTGGTAATTTGGATTGAACGTACTCGCGGCTTTTCCGAACCATCTATTTTCTTCTCATCCATCAGGATCAATCCTTTCCCTTGGATTGCACGATTGTTTTTCAGCCCTTCAGCCACTTGGCGGCGTCGATGGCGTGGTAGGTGATGATGATGTCGGCGCCGGCGCGTTTCATGCTGGTCAGGGTCTCCAGGACGATGCGCTGCTCGTCGATCCAGCCATTGGCGGCGGCGGCCTTTACCATGGCGTATTCGCCGCTGACGTTGTAGCAGGCCACCGGGTGATGGATGGCGTCCCGTACCTCGCGGACGATGTCGAGGTATGCCAGGGCCGGCTTCACCATGATGATGTCCGCGCCCTCCTCGATGTCGAGCATGGTCTCCTTCAGGGCCTCGTGGCGGTTTGCCGGATCCATCTGGTACTGGCGGCGGTCACCGAAGCTGGGGGCGCTGTCGGCGGCGTCCCGGAAGGGGCCGTAGTAGCCGGAGGCGTACTTGACGGCGTAGCTCATGATGCTCGTATTGATGAAGCCCTTTTCGTCGAGAGCCTCGCGGATGGCCCGGACCCGGCCGTCCATCATGTCGGAGGGGGCTACGATATCCGCGCCGGCCTCTGCCTGGCTGGTGGCCACCTTCTGGAGAAGGGCCAGCGTCGCGTCATTGTCCACGTAGTGGTCGCAGAGATGGCCGCAGTGGCCGTGGGAAGTGTACTGGCAGAGGCAGACATCCCCCACGATGATGAGCTCCGGCACTGCCTTCTTGATGGCAGTGATGGCCCGCTGGACGGGGCTCGTCATGTCCCAGGCGGAGGAGCCGTCCTCGTCCTTGTACTCTGGCAGACCAAAGACCTCCACGGAGGGGATGCCGAGGGCTGCGATTTCCTTGGCGAGCTCCACGGCGTTCTCCACGGAGAGGTGGTAGCAGCCGGGCATGCTGGGGATCTCCTCCCGGACATTCGTGCCGGGCACGACGAAGATCGGATAGACAAAATCCGTGACGCTAAGGGTCGTCTCCCGGACCATGGCCCGCATGGCGGGCGAGATGCGCATGCGACGTGGACGAAGTCTTTGCTCAAACATTATGGATTCTCCCTTTCATAATAGGCGCGAATGGCCGTGACGAGGCCGTCTATCGTGTAGGTCTCGGCGACGACGGTCGACTTGAGCGCGTTTTTCTCCATGGTCTCAGCGGTGACAGGGCCGATGGCTGCCGTTTTCACATTTTCAAGCGGCGAGATATTACCCAGCATGGCCACGAGGTTCTTTACCGTGGAGGAGCTGGTGAAGGTGATGAAGTCGTATTTCCCCTCAGAAAGCTCCTGGGCGAGGGCCTCCCGCTCCTCCTCAGGGCAGTCGGCCATCACCGTGCGGTAGGCGGGGGCCACATCGACGGTCGCTCCCTTCTCCCGCAGGGACTCGGGCAGGATTTCCCTTGCCTCCTCCGCCCGGGGAAGGAGGATCTTTGCATGGGGCGGCATCTTGCCCTTCAGGGCCTCGAGGACGCCCTCCGCCCGGAAGGCCTCCGGCACCACGTCCGCTGTGATGCCGTATTCCCGGAGCTTCGCCGCCGTGGCGGAGCCGATGGAGGCGACCCGGGCGTAGCCCAGGGCCCGGGTGTCTTTCCCCGCCTGATGGAGCCGGTCAAAGAAATGGGTGACGCCATTGACGCTGGTGAAGATAAGCCAGTGGTAGGAGTCGATGCGCCCGATGCATGCGTCGAGGGCGGCGTAGCCGTCCGATGGCGGCTCGATGGAGATGGCGGGCACCTCCCTGCAGGCGGCGCCGAGGGCCTCGAGCCTTTCCGTGAGCTTCGAGGCCTGGCTACGGGCCCGAGTCACGAGGATATGCTTCCCGAGAAGCGGGCGCAGGGCTGGGTCATCGAACCAACGGAGCTTTTCCCGGAGCTTTACCACATTGCCCACGATAAAGATGGCAGGCGGCTTTATGCCCTGCTTCTGCACGTCCTCTGCGGCACTGCCGAGGGTCGTGACGAGGGTCTCCTGCTCTGCCTTTGTACCCCAGCGGATGACGGCGGCGGGGGTGTCTGCCGGACGGCCGTTTTCGATGAGGCGCTCTGTGATCTTCGGCAGGTTCGCGACGCCCATGAGGAATACGAGGGTGTCGACGCCGGTGGCGAGGCCCGCCCAGTTCATGCCGCTTTCGGACTTCGTGGGGTCCTCATGACCGGTGACGACGGCGAAGGATGTGGCGACAGCCCGATGGGTGACGGGAATGCCCGCGTAGGCGGGCACGGAGATGGCGCTGGTGATGCCCGGCACGATGGTGAAGGGAATCCCATTCTCCTCGAGAAGCAGGGCCTCCTCGCCGCCCCGGCCGAAGACGAAGGGGTCGCCGCCCTTGAGGCGCACGACGGTCTTTCCTTCCTTTGCCTTGTCCACGAGGAGCTGGTTGATGTCTCCTTGCTTCATGGTGTGGTGGGCCGAGGCCTTGCCCACGTAGATGAATTCCGTGGCTTTCTTGGCCCAGCCGAGGATGCGGTCGTCAGCCAGCCGATCGTAGACGACCACATCGGCGATTTCCAGTGCTTCTTTGCCCTTTATGGTCAAAAGACGATAGTCGCCAGGGCCCGCCCCGACGAGAAATACAGTTCCGTTCAATCGTTTCCCCTCACTTCGATTGCGCTTTTCTCTTTTCCAGTTTCTTATACAAGCAGCCCCAATTCCTGAAGAATGGCGAGGCCGCCCTCGTCTAACAGGCGCTCGGCGAGCTCTCTGCCTAGGTGCTCAGCCTCGGTCTCCTGCCCGTGGGTCTTGCTGCGATAGAGGCGGCGGCCGTCCAGGGAGGCTATGACGGCCTCGATGGTCAGCTCACCCTGGTCGCACTCGGCGTAGACGCCCACGGGGACCTGGCAGCCGCCCTCGACCCGTGCGAGGAAGGCCCGCTCGGCGGTGGCCGCCGTTTGCATATCCGGGTCATTCAGGAAGGCGATGACCTCGTTGACAGCCTCATCGTCTGCCCGGCTTTCGATGGCAAGGGCCCCCTGCCCTACGGCGGGGAGCATGTGCTCCCGGGGGATAATCTCCCGGATGCGCTCGCCGAAGCCCAGCCGCGTGAGGCCGGCGACGGCGAGGACGATGGCGTCATACTCCCCTGCGTCGAGCTTATCGAGGCGAGTGCCCACATTGCCCCGGAGGTCGTGGATGTCGAGATCCGGCCGGAGGGAGAGAAGCTGGGCCCGGCGCCTTAGGCTCGAGGTGCCCACCCGCGCCCCCTTAGGGAGTTCCGATAGATGGGCGTAGCGATTGCTGACGAAGGCATCGCCCGGATCCGCCCGCTTCGTGATGGCGGTGATGGCGAGCCCCTCCGGCACCTCCGTGGGCATGTCCTTCAGGCTATGGACGGCGATGTCTATCTCTCTCGATAGCATGGCCTCCTCCAGCTCCTTTGTGAAGAGCCCTTTGCCGCCGATTTTTGCCAGCGGCGCATCGAGGATCTTGTCCCCCTTCGTCGTCATGCGTTGTTCTTTTACGGCAAGCTCCGGGTGCTCCCCTTTTATGGCCTCTGCCACGAAGTCCGCCTGCCAGAGGGCCAGCTTACTGCTCCGCGTACCGATAATGATGGTGTCGTTCTTCACTCGTTCCCGTCTCCCCGATTGTATCCAGCTTGAAGAGGGCGCGCATGGCCTCGATGTAGAAGGCCTCGTTCTTCGTCCCCGCTGCCGTGTTCAGCTTCATCATGGGCATCCGCAGGATCTTTCGCACGATCATGCGGGTCATGTGGTCGATCTGCCTCTGCTCCTCATGGGTGAGATCCGGCAGCTTTGAGGCCGCCCGACGCACCTCCCGCTCCCGGATGCGCTCGCAGCGGTCCGAGAGAAGGGCCATGAGAGGGCGGAAGGAAAGGTATTGGAACCGCTCCTCGATGGAGGCGATTTCCTCCTCGATGATGCGCGTCGCCTTCTTTGCCTCGTGCTTCCGCTCCTCGATATGGGCGTCCACCACCGCCTCGAGAGAGTCGATGTTGTAGAGGGTGACGCCCTTGATATTCTCCACATCCGGATCCACATCCCGGGGCACAGCGATATCGATGAAGAAGAGCTCCCGCCCCTTGCGCTTCGCCATGAGCTTTCGCGTCTCCCAGGCCTTTACCACATAGTGGGGCGCGCCAGTGGAAGTCACGATGATGTCGATGTCCACCGCCCGAGAAAGGGCCTCCTCAAAGGGTACGGCCTCCCCGTCGAAGAGGGCCGCCAGCTCCTCTGCCTTGTCGATATGGCGGTTCGCCACGTAGATTTTCTCCACGCCCCGGGAGATGAGGTGCTGGGCTGTGAGCTGGGCCATCTTGCCGGCACCGAATATCAGTGCCTTCTTCCCCTCGAGGGTCTTGAGCTTCGCCCGGGCCAGCTCCACGGCGGCATAGCTCACGGAGACGGAGTTGTAGGCGATGCGGGTCTCCGTGCGCACCCGCTTTCCCGTCTTGATGGCCCGATGGAAAAGCGTGTTGAGTATGGTGCTGGTGGCGGCCTCCTCCCGGGCGATGGCGTAAGCCTCCTTCACCTGGGAAAGGATCTGACCCTCCCCCAGCACGAGGGAGTCGAGGCTCGAAGCCACGCGAAAGAGGTGGCGGATGCAGTCCTCCTCCACGTAGGAGTAGAGGTATTCATCGATGTTCTCCTCATTGCCCGTCAGGTCAAAGAGGAAGGACTTCATGGCGGGGATATCCTCCGCTGCATCGTCCACCGCTGCATAGAGCTCGCTGCGGTTGCAGGTGCAGAGGAGGACCGCCTCCTGGATTCCCTCGTACTCATTGAGGTTCGCGAGGCCATCCTTCACCGCCTGCTTCGACAGGGAAAACCTTTCCCGCACATCCACAGGAGCCGACTTATGATTCAGCCCCAAAACTACTAATTGCATCTCGAACTTCTGCCTCCGCTTTCTCCAGCTCTCCTGCTCTCACATGGGCGATGACGCTCTCAGAAAACGCGTGTCGCCAAAATGCCTGTCGCTTCACCGGGTCCAGAAGGAGCCGGGCATCGTCGCGCATATCGTGCAGGCGTATCATCCAGTCCGCAAAGGTGGGCGGAAACTCCCGCTCCAGCTCTCCCCTGAGGAACCGGGAAAAGGCCGGGCTGGCACCGCTTGTGGACACGGTGAGGAGCAGCGGTCCCCGTCGCACTCGGGAAGGCACGACGAAGTGGCCTGCCCCCTCCGCATCATCGATGGCTGCATCGTTGATGAAGGCTCCGAGCTCCTTTGCCTCCTCCGCCGCCATCCGATTCACGGACGAGACAGAGGCGAGGAATACCATGCGGGGCATGATCTCCTTGAGCATGCCCCTGTGATATCGCTCCCGGAGGACAGTCACCTTTCCCTCTTTTTCCATGTGCTCCACCCGGTCGGCCACCTCCGGCGCGATGACCGTCACGCGGGCGCCGCACTCCACGAGACCCGCCGCCTTGCGGGAGGCGACGCTGCCACCCCCTACAATGACGCATGCCATGCCTTCGATGTTCACATTCATCGGATACAGCATACGCTCACCTCCTTGTTTCCCTACATCCTGAACGAGACGCGCATAGGCCCGTTTACGGCCTCCTGCGCCGTCTCCGCAAACGCTCAGAGAACCCCCTGCGCCCTGCGAACTCGGCTTTCGATTCGCATCCTAAAAATCATGAATGCCATTCATAAATTTCAATAATCATAATACCACACTTTTTTGCAAAATAAAAGGCCGCTTCTCCTATGAGAGAAACAACCTTTTCATTCGTATCTGTCTTATCTCTTTTTCTGTGCGCCAAGCCCCTTAGTCCAGCGTGATGATCTTGTTCTTCAGCACATAGATGAGGGCCTGGGTCCGGTCGTTGACCTTGAGCTTGTGGAAGATGCTCGTCAGGTGGTTCTTGACCGTCTTTTCCGAGAGATCCAGTGCCTTGCCGATGTCCTGGTTCGAGAAGCCCTTGGCGATGCACTGGAGCACATCCATCTCCCGGGCTGTCAAGCGCTCGCTGCGCCCCTCGTTCCACATGTCCTTCGCCATCTGCTCCACATCGTCCGTCTCCTTGAGGCTGCCGAAGAGGCGCTCCGCCAGCTGGGGATAGACGAAGGCATTGCCCTCGTGGACCGTGTGGATGGCCTTCACCAGCACATCCGGCTCCACATCCTTCATGAGGTAGCCAAGGGCACCGTTCTTCAGCATCTCCAGGACGTAGTTGTCGCTGTCGTGGATGGTCAGGGCGATGATATGGGTGGGCGAGTTCATCTCATGGAGCCGCTTCGTCACCTCGAGGCCCGTGAGCCCCGGCATATTGATGTCCAGCAGCAAAATATCCGGCTGAAGCATGAGCGTCCTTGCCAGGGCCTCCTGGCCGTCCTCCGCCTCGCCGACCACCTCCAGGTCATCTTCAAAATCGAGAATCCGCTTAATTCCCTGGCGTAGAAGTGCATGATCATCTGCAATCAAGATTGTAATCGGCATGATTCTATCCCCTTCAACTTTGTCCAACCAATATTCTTATGCAAACGCCGAATGCGCTGGGAATCCCAGCGGCTCATCCGACGACGCGTGCTGTGAGAAAAATCGTAACTTCCGTGTCCTGCTTACTGTGGGAAATGCTCCGAAAGAGCGCTCCAAGTATGGGTATATCCCCGAGGAAGGGCACCTTCTCCATCTGGCGCGACTCCTCCTTCCCGATGAGGCCGCCGATGACCATGGTCTCCCCGTCCTTCAGGCGGACCGTCGTATCGGCACTGCGATCCTGGAAGCGATAGGTCTTCAGCGTATCCACATAGTAGGGCGTGCTGACCTCCGTGTGGACATGGGCTGTGATTTCCCCGTCCTCATTGACCTGGGGCGTGCACCTGAGGATGATGCCTGCCTTCCGGTAATGATAGGTGGTGCGGGTGATCTGGTTCGATACGGTCTCCGTGGAGATGGGCACATCGCTGCCGATGTTGATGACCGCCTCCCGGCCCTGCACCGTCGTCACATTCGGCCGGGCGAGGATCTGGGCCTTGCCATCCGTCACGAGGGCATTGAGCTTCGCCTCGTAGTAGAACTCGAAGGGATAGCCATTGGGCCCTCGACCGAACTGGATGATGCCCGGCACATAGTCCTTGCCATTGTAGTGGCGGGTCACATCCTCATCCACGCTTTCATTCGACGTGCCACGGCGGTAGACCCGCTCATTCACGTCCGGCGACTGGGGCAGCGTCGACCACTCCCAGGTCACGCCAAGGGATTTGGAGGCATCCTTCGAGAGGGCCACCACCTTCGCCTCGAGGGCTACCTGCTTTGCAGGCACGTCAAGCTTTTCGAGGACGCCCTTCACCATGTCCGCCTCCGCCTGGGTCCCGTAGAATACCAGGGAGTTCGTCGCTGGGTCCACCCGCACCCGGTCGCTTTCGACGGCTTGCTGCGCGTTCCCGTTGCTCGCAATCGAGACCTCTACATGGGTAGTGCTCCTATCGTCCTTCGATTCCTTTTGAGAGGCCGTGTCCTCTGGTAGAGAACCTCTCTTGTTTTTTGTATTCGCTATATCTTGCGAATTTCCTCCCATTTTCAGCGATAAATTTACGATACGGGCGAAATCTTCTGGATTTCCATAGCGGATCTTGTACACATGGATGGAGGAGAGTGCCGAGGCCTTTCCCGCGCTTGTCACGAGGAAGACGTTTCCCTCCTGCACGAGGGTGAGCCCCTGGGTCCTGACAATATACCGCAGGATATTCTCCGGCTCATCCGTGATGTTCGCCGTCACAGAGCCGTCGATGCCATCGTCAAAGACAAGGCTCATGTCCGCCATGCGGGCGACGGACAGCAGCGTCGAGCGCACATCCGCCCCCGCCACCTGCAGGCTCACCGGCGATGCCAGCGCAAGGCGCGGAAGAGCCGCCAGGGCCACAAAAAGGAAAAGCAAAGGGAAACGCAGAATCTCCCTCATACATCACACCTCGCAACTATCGCGCCAATGGAAGGTACTGCTCCCCCGACGCGCCCCGTACCAGGACGCCATTCTCCTCGATGCGCTCCACCGTGACTCCCGCGAGGGTCTCCCCGACCGCCACCGGTCCGGAGGCTCCTCCCACGGAGAGGATCGCCATGGCGCCAGCGTCGCTGCGCACAAGCCCCCTAAGCACCGGCACCGCGGCGGGTGCCTTTGGAGCAGGCTCCTGCTCCGCCTTTGCTGCAGCAGGCGGTGTAGCTGTCAAAGGAGCTGCAGAGGGTGTTTCGGGGGAGTGCGCCCCTTCCTCCTGCGGCAAAGGAGCCGCAGCCTCCCGCTTTCCATGAAGCATGTCAAAGGGATCCCCGAGAGCGTCCCGCGACACCGCCTGCTCCTGTCCCGGTATCGGGCGGTTCTTTTCCGGCGGCGATGCGGCATCTTCCTCCCCTGGCACAAGAGCAGGCGACTTCTCTTCCCCCAGGAGCGAATAGGAAGCAATGCTGAGGAAGGCAAGAACCGCCAGCACTATCACCAGCAAGCGTCTCCTCTCCTCCCCCATCGCGCACCCTCCAAATAATTCTAAAATGAACGAATATTTCTCATAATATACCACAAAGACAGAATTTCGTAAAGATTTTATTCCTGCCAGCCGCTAGCAATCTATTGCCGCACAAGCGTATAGGTATTGCTTCCCCCTTCATTCATTCCATTGAAGTATGTCGTATGGTTCAGCGCGTAATATACGGCGTATGTGATGCCGCCTCCGCCATCCCGCGTCCCCACGACCTGCACGGTCCCCACCGATGGAACCTTGAAAGTGGCCGGTTCATTGCGTATCATAAAGGGATTCCCCAGGGGCTTTCCGTCCACCAGTACCTGGACATAGTCCCCATCCTCCGCCGCGTAGTCCCATATATAGAGGGTCGTCTCGCTGGCATCGGATTGGTGGGTGATCGTCAGATCCCCGCCCACATAGCCCCCGTCCTTTTCCAGCAGCCGCATCCCCGCTGGCAGCGTCGTCGACACATGGGACTCGATGGCATCTGCCACCTCTTCTCCCTTTCCCACACTCTTCTCCCCATTCGTCAGGCCATAGACAAGAACACTGAGGAAAAACACGGCAAAGAGAATCCACGCCCCTCTTTTTATGCGTTTCGTATAGGGAGAATGCCCGCTTGTCGGCTGTTCAAAGGACTCCTCGCCTATCCCCTTGATATATTCTCTCTTCTCTGACTCTGTTTCGCGTTCCATCCTGTCACCTTCACTCCGCTCTGTCATATTTATGCAGCACCATGGGATTCTTTTTCAGATATATGCACATGGCGATGCGACACCCGACCAGCTGCAACACCATCAGGATTACCGCCACCACATGACGCGTGGTGCTGACCTCCGAAAAGCCGATGGAAAGTATCGTCTCGGCAATGGAAAGGATCGCCAGATCCATCGTCAGAATCATGTTGAAGGGATAGAGCCAGGGCAGCCTGTAATAGCAACGCCGGAAGGCGGGCACGAGGCCTGTGAGCCAGAACATGAAGCTGGCATACATGAGGAGGGCAAAGCCAACCGTCGATTGGGAAAAGCCAGTCTTCAGCATACCGATGATATCCGAAAAGACAATCATGGGGATGGCAGCTATCAAGAGCAGCGTTGTCCCCAAAAGTACGCCCAAAAACCAAAGGACGGCGATTCCGCCAGGATGACCACGAGATCGTTGCGGTTGTCCTCCATCCCCTTCACGAGGGCATCAATGGCCTCGAGACCGAAGATATCCCCTTTGTTACGGCACAGGGAGTAGGCCTCATCGATGAAGAGCACGCCGCCCACTGCCTCGTTTATGACCCGCGTCGTTTTCACCGCCGTGTGCCCCACATACTGACCCACGAGATCGGCCCGCGTCACCTCCCGCAGCTGACCGGAGGAAAGCACGCCGATGGCCTTGAGATACTTCGCGACGATGCGCGCGATGGTCGTCTTGCCCGTGCCTGGATTGCCGGCAAAGATCATGTGCATGGAAAGGTCCGACTTCTTCAGCCCGCGCCCCTCCCGCATCTGCTGCACCTTGTAATTCGTCTCAAGGGCCAGGACGTACTCCTTCACCTTGGCAAGGCCGATGACCTGGTCTAGCTCCGCCTTCGCCGCCTCCAGCTCCAGGGCACTGTAATTTTTCTGATACCCGGTGATATTCAGCCGCCGCCCGTCCGGAAGCAACAGGAAGAAGCCGCCCCCATGGGAGAGGGTGGCGACCGTATCCTCGGGGAGGTCCCCCCGCAGCCTCATTTCCGACAGGGCCGCATAGAGCGTGTCCTCCATATACTCCGAAAGACCTTTGACGCCCTTTCGTGGATGATAGGCCTGGCCGATGGCCTCCCGGGCGGGCTCGGCGAAATCGATTTGCACCTGGAGATTTTTCTTGCACTTCTCCGTGAAATTTACGCAGAGGGTATAGACGAGATCCTTTATCTCCTCCTCGCGAAGGGGATCCAGCACGAGGATGTCGCCGATTTCCTTGATAAATTTATTGCCGAGGAATGTGACGAGCTTTTCCTGGGAAAACGCAGAGGTCATGATGAAGAACTTTCTGTTTGCCGTGAGCTCTGATACGAGATTCGTATTCAGGACCCCCGTCGCCTCCACCAGGCCTCCATTCATGAACATATAGCGCTGGGAAAGGTGGTAGATGCCTGTCCGCATGAGCTCCTGCAAAATCGCAAGCTGCCCCGCCACAGCCCTGTCAATATCCTCGAATACGACACACTCCGTATCCGTATTCAGAGCCTTGTAGAGATCGCTTAAAAACAGGAGATTGGAGGAATCCATCGCATACTCCTTCATCCTCAGGCAAGCGATCTGCGTGTGATGAAAGAGCTTCCGCTTCTTGAGAAGCATCGTGATGCACCGGACGCCATACACCTTCCCGCGGCTTTCTGGCCCCAAGATCAGGATGGAGTTCTTGGGCCGCATGTTGTTAAACCCCCGGACGTAGGGCCGCTGGAAGGCCCGGCAAAGGGCAGCCCTGTCGGCATCGGAGCCCACCCAGTAGGTCTTCAGCTCCTGGGACAGGCCAGAAAAGGCCTCCTCCGCCTTCTGTGCGGCCTTCCGCTCCTCCCGATACGAGGCAGGTGGTGCGACCTGATTGCTCTGCCCCTCTGGCGAAAGAGGTGCAGGCCTCTCAGCCGCAGCAGCCGTCGGTGCTATCTGCTGCCCTGCATTTCCCGCCCGGTGTACCTGGGAAGGCGACTGCGCCATGCGGGAACCTTTCTGCCGCTTGGCAAAAAAGCCGCGCTCGTCGATACTCGCCTTGATCTGATACTCCGGAAACAGAAATCGCAGCACTTCCCCTAGCCTAGCTCTCATCAAACCATCCTCCCGCCCATACTCCATTCGATTTCCATGCATAATGATACAAGTATTATATCAAAATAAGCGGGTTTAATCCATGCCCTTCCCTGTAGATTGCACTTCTATTGAATTTGCGAAAATATGAAATCCAACATGAAACATAAGCCTTTATCTTTGCCTCGTGAATCCGTGCAACAAAAAGCCACCCTGCAAAAGGGGTGGTTCAGCATCTTATTTGAGACTGGCGTATGAGTATTATTTTACTGCTGACTGTCCATAGGCGACCATCGCTCCCCTTATGTCATTCCCCACAGCAATCCAGTCGGAGGCAAGTGCATCCGCATCAGACCTATTGTGCATTTTTTTGAGCCGCGCATTGCGTACACCAATGGGGCTAACCAGCATCTGAATCCCCTGCACAAATGATTTTCTTATTTTGTTGAGCGTCTGCATGATTCTCATCTCCTTTATTGTGCATTCGTCTAGCTCTATTTTACTTCTCAAGGGCTGATTTAGCAAGACATTTGTAGCAGTTCCCCTTTTATACGGAAAGTGTCTGCAGTTAGTCCTTGATTTGCAGCACTGCCTCTGCGGCACCTAGGATGCCTAGGGTGGCGTGCTCGTAGGTCAGGCCGCCCTGGAGGTAGACGTTGTAGGGCGGGCGCAGGGGGCCGTCGGCGCTGAACTCTATGGAGGCGCCCTGGACGAAGGTGCCGGCGGCCATGATGATCTTGTCGGCGTAGCCGGGCATGTCCCAGGGCTCCGGGGCGGCGAAGGAGTCCACGGGGGAGTATTTCTGGATACCGCCGCAGAAGGCGATGAGCTTCTCGGCGGTGCCGAGCTCTATGGCCTGGATGATGTCTCCCCGCTTCTCCTCCGGGAGGGGCAGGGTCTTGTAGCCGATGTGATGGAACATGCCGGCGGCAAATATGGCTCCCTTTATAGCCTGGGATACCACATGAGGAGCCAGGAAGAAGCCCTGGAATATGTGGCGGTTGCTCACGAGGCTCGCGCCGAGCTCGTCCCCCATGCCGGGGGCTGTGAGGCGGTAGGAGGCGAGCTCCACCAGCTCATCCCTGCCGACGATGTAGCCGCCTGTCGGGGCGATGCCGCCGCCGGGGTTCTTGATGAGGGAGCCCGCCATGATGTCGGCACCGACGGCCGTGGGCTCCTGCACGTCGACGAACTCCCCATAGCAGTTGTCCACGAAGCAGACGCAGTCGGGCTTCAGACGGTGGACCTCCTCGCATATCGCTGCGATATCCTCGATGGAGAGAGGCTGGCGCATGCTGTAGCCACGGGAGCGCTGAATCTCCACCATCTTCGTCTTCGGCGTGATGATATTCTTGATGCCGGCGAGGTCCACCTTGCCCTCCACCATGGGGAGCTCATTGTAGGAGATGCCAAATTCCTTTAGGGAGCCGGGGCTGGGATTGTCGTAGCCGATGACGGTCTGCATGGTGTCGTAGGGCTTGCCGGTGATAGAGACGAGCTCATCGCCGGGGCGCAGGATGCCAAATAGGACTGTCGCGAGAGCGTGGGTGCCGGAGACGAACTGGCTGCGCACGAGAGCCCGCTCGGCGCCGAAGACCTTCGCATAGAGCTCCTCCACCTTCGCCCGGCCGATATCGTCGTAGGCGTAGCCCGAGGTGATGCCAAAGTGGGCATCGGAGACGCGGCACTCCCGCATGGCGTCGAGGACCCGCAGGGTGTTCTGCTCGGCTATGGCCTCTGGGTGAGCGAGATAGGGCTGTATTTCCTTCTGGACCAGCTCCTTCGTCGCAAGTATTTTTTCTGAAAATGCCAATGGTTTTTCCTTTCTATCGCAATCGTCAATCGATGGTGTCGCTAGCTGCTGCATAATAGGAGAATCTTTCATGGATGGCTCCAAAGAGCGCCCCTGTCAGCGCCGCTTGCCAAAAGCGCCTTTTGGCGAAGCCGTGCCGGAACGCCTCCCGGATGAAGCCCCGGGCAGCGAGGGTGCTGTGGCGAAATAGCGCTGCCTCCGGCCCCTGAGGGAGCGTCTTACCCTCCCCCTCAAGAGCCGCGAGGATCATATCCCCCTCCCCTGTCTGGTAGAGCTCACCGGGCTGAAAGACAAGGGCCGCCTCATCAGGGCGCGTCATATCGGTAGCCGCATCCGCAAGGAGAAAGTCCAGCGTCTCCTGCTGGAAAAGGGAGGCCCCCATGGCCCGAAGCTTGTCCGGCCGTAGGCTGCTTCCCGGCATAATCCACTGGACGAAATCCCCAGTGACGCTATGGGCTAGCTCATCAAAGAGTGCGTCGATGTCGTCGTCGAGGATAAGGGCAATATCCAGCTCCTCGCTCTCCTCCTGCAGATATGCTTCGAGGTCTTCGATATTTCCCTGGGAGGAGGAGAAGACAATGTATTCCTTTTCCGGATAGTCGGTGGAAATGGCGCTTTGAAACGACAGCTGGAAGCTCTCCAGATCCCCGAAGAATGGAAAGAGCAGGGAGATTTTCCTCCGCTGCTGGAGGAAGCGCTCCTCGGCCAGCTCCGACGCGAACTCCTCCGCAAGGGAACAGGGATTCAGGCTGCTGCGCTCCAGCAGCCCCGAATAGCGTGGCGGCTTTGCTGTGATTTCTGCAGGGACATGAAGTAGCTGGGAGGCTCGCGCCTCTGGCATAGGGGCACACTCTCCCCGCTTTAGAGCCTGATAGGGTGCGCCCCATTGGTGGGCCACATTCGTATAGCGGGTGAACTGAGCCACATTGGATAGCCAGCCCACGAGGATTTTTCTCTGGGCCTGGGCCTCGCTGCGCCAGGGAAAATGAGCGAGGAAAAGCCCCTGCACGGGAAGGGGCTCCAGAGCCCGCCCCCCGCCAAGGAGTGCGTGATGATTGCCCTGGGCCAGGGTGAGCCCCGTCGCCTCAAAGGCCTGGCGGCCGATAATGAGCTTTGGGAGTGGCTCCGCCTCATGAGCCCGCCAAAAGGTACCCCCGAAGAAAAAGACGCCGTCCTCTCCCCCAGCCTCCAGACGGGAATCGTAATAGGGCATAGCGTAGACGCCCTCGGAGGAAAGTGCTTGTAGCGCTTCCACGAGCTCTGCCACGCTAGGAGCACATAGAAATTCATCCGCGTCCAGCGGAAATACGAGGTCAGCCCCCGCGGCAAAGGCCCGTCGCATCATGTCCGTCATGACCTTCGCCTGGGCATGGCCCTCTCTCTGGTAGGAGAATATGCGGATTGGCAGGCCCTCGCTGCGGAGTGCCTCGAGGATTTCCCGTGTACCATCCATGCTCCGATGGTCGGTAATGTATATTTCATCGACGAGCTGAAGCGTATGGCGCACGAAGGACTCTATGGCATCCTCCTCATTTCGCACCATGGATATGGCTATTCGCACGGCTATCCCCCCTTTCAAAGCCTTTCCATCATATCATCTTGAAATTCTCACTGCAATAGAAAAATCCGAGGAGCAAATGCCCCTCGGACGTTTCTCGTATAAAATTTAGTGCTTTGGCTCCTCGCCGGTATCCATGACGGCCTGGTCGCCCCGGTCGCCGGTGCGGATGCGGACGGCATCGGAGAGCTGATAGACGAAGATCTTGCCGTCGCCGGGCTGGCCGGTGCGGACGGCCTTCTGGGCCACCTCCAGCACCTTTTCCACCGGGACCTCACAGACGACGGTCTCGAGCTTTATCTTCGGCACGAGATTGATGTCGTACTCCCGGCCGCGATAGACCTCTGTGTGGCCCTTCTGGATGCCGCAGCCGAAGACCTGGCTGACGGTCATGCCGAGGACGCCAATCTCATTGAGTGCCTTCTTCAGATGCTCCAGCTTGTTGGAGCGCGTGATGATTTCTACCTTTGTCAGCATCGTCTTCACCTCAATCCTTCAGGGCGCCGGTATTGGCCTGCAGCACCGTATTTGCCAGGAGTTCGCTGGAGTTCTCCAGATCCCCGAGGAGCGGGCTGCCGATGGACATGGCGCTGGCATAGCCACGCTCGCCATGCTCCACGATATCGAGACCTGCGATTTCCTCTGTTTCGTCCACGCGGACCTTCATGAAGGAGCTGACGATCTTGAAGAGGATGTAGGAGCCGACGATGGCGAGGACGTAGGCCACCACGATGGAGATGACCTGTGCCACGAGGAGGTCGGAGCTGCCGTAGAAGAGGCCGTCGGTGCCGGCGGGGTTGACCTCCGTCGTTGCCCAGAGGCCCGTGGCGATGGCACCCCAGGTGCCACCGATGCCGTGGACGCCGAAGGCGTCAAGGGAGTCGTCGTAGCCGAGCTTTTCCTTCAGGACGGCGACAGCCATGAAGCAGACGATGCCACCCACGAGGCCGATGATGACAGCGGGCATGGGAGCTACGAAGCCAGCGGCCGGCGTGATGGCCACGAGGCCGGCGACGCAGCCGGAAGCTGCACCGAGGAGGGTCGGCTTGCCGCTGTGGTACCACTCGGCGAGGACCCAGGAGACCGTTGCAGCAGCGGCGGCTGCCTGCGTGGTGACGAAGGCATTTGCGGCGAGGGCGTTTGCCCCGAGGGCGCTGCCGGCATTAAAGCCGAACCAGCCGAACCAGAGGAGTGCAGCACCGAGGACAGTCATCGGGAGGTTATGAGGAATCATAGCCACATCGCCGTAGCCCTGGCGCTTGCCGAGGAGAATGCAGATGGTGAGACCGGAGACGCCGGAGAGGATGTGGATGACGAGGCCGCCGGCGAAGTCAAGAGCACCGAGCTTTGCCAGGAAGCCGCCGCCCCATACCCAGTGGGCCATGGGGTTGTAGATAAATACGGCCCACAGAAGGATGAACACGGCGAAGGCCGCGAAGCGCATGCGCTCGGCAAAGGCGCCGGTGATGAGGGCCGGCGTGATGACGGCGAACATGCACTGGAAGGCAACGAAGGCGAGCTCCGGAATCGTGCCGCCGTCGAGGACCTGGAGGCCGACGCCTGCGAGGCCGATCTTATCGAGCTGGCCGATGAAGCCATTCACGTCCGTACCGAAGGTCATGGCGTAGCCGAGGATTATCCACTCGACGGAAATCATCGCTACGATGAAGAAGCTCTGCATGATGGTGGTGAGCACGTTCTTGCTGCGCACCATGCCGCCGTAGAAGAAGGCAAGGCCTGGTGTCATGACGAAGACCATGGCGGCGCTTATGAGCACCCAAGCTGTATCGCCTGTGTCGATCATAGGTATCATCCTTTCAAAGGAACAAGATTCATAGGGCTCCATATCCTCGAAAAAGCGTCCGCACGCAGGGGATCTCTATTCCCTGTATGCGGACGCCTTTGTCCTTTTGAATATGGATTTGAAGCGACAAGAAAACAGAAAAACCCCGCAAATCTGGTACCATGATTTGCGGGGCGCCTTTGCCTCAGTTGCTGTTTTCTTGTGATGTGGATAGTATAGCGCGAGGTCATTTCCCTGTCAAGCTTTTTTCTGAAGAAATTCTGTATACAAAAGGAACTGCCTTGCGGCAGTTCCCAAAAATCACATGTAGTCTGCTGTTGTCTTCTTCTTTGCCTGCTTCATGAGGCCGAGCTTTGCGGCGATCCACTCCGTGATGACGAAGAACACGGGGATGAGGAAGATGCCGAGGCTCGTGGCGAAGAGCATGCCGCCCACGACGGCGACGCCCATGCCGTTACGGGCTGCCGCACCGGCGCCCGTGGCGACAGCCAGAGGCAGACAGCCGATGATGAAGGCGAAGCTCGTCATGAGAATCGGGCGCAGGCGCAGGCCTGCCGCCTCGATGGCGGCCTTTACAGGCTCCATGCCCCTATCGACGCGCACCTTTGCGAACTCGACGATGAGGATGGCGTTCTTTGCTGCAAGACCGATGATCATGATGATGCCGATCTGCATGTAGACGCTGTCCTGGAGGCCGGCGTTCTGGGTGCCAAAGGTCGCCTCGAGGATGGAGAGTCCATACTCGGACACCACGGCGCCGAGGATGCCCGTCGGGACCGTCAGAAGGACGGCGAACGGGACGGACCAGCTCTCATAGAGGGCTGCGAGGCACAGGAACACGAAGAGGAGTGCCAGGGCCATGACGCGGCCCGTGGAGCTGGAGGCGTTCTTCTCCTCGCGGCTCTGGCCGGACCACTCGATGTTGTAACCCGAGGGTGCGTACTGATGGATGATCTCCTCGATGGCGTTCATGGCCTGGCCCGAGGAGTAGCCCTGTCCCGCACTTCCCTGGAACTGGATGGCGCGGACGCCGTTGAATCTCGATATCTGGGACGGTGCCGTGCCAAGCGTCGGCTTCAAGAGCGTATCGAGAGGCACCATGGTGCCGGTGGAGCTCCGGACGAAGACGAACTTCATGGCCTCTGCCTCGCCGCGATACATGGTATCGGACTGAAGCATGACCTTGTAGCTGCGACCGAACTGGTTGAAATCATTGACCTGGGCACCGCCGAAGTTGACCTGCAGTGCCGTGAACACGTCGGAAAGGGCTACGCCCAGCTGCTTGACCTTCTCCCTATCAATCTCATAGGTATAGGTAGGCGAATTGATGGAGTACGTGGTGCGCACGCCCGCCAGCTCCGGCCGCTGGTTGGCCGCGGCGAGGATTTTCTGGGAGAGATCTGCCAGCTCCTCATCCGTATGGCCGCTCATGTCCTGGAGCTGGAGGGTCCAGCCGCCCACAGAGCCCAGGCCCGGCAGGGCCGGCGGGTTGATGGCGATGACCGTGGCCTCCGGGGCAATCTTGGCACCAATACCAAACATCTTCTTGACAGTAGAGGCGACGGAGAGATCCGTCTCCTCCCGCTGGGACCAATCCTTCATGCCCAGAACCACGAGGCCGCCGGAGGACTTGGCACCGCCGGAGAGCAGGTCAAAGCCCGTGATACCCATGACGTTCTCCACGCCCGGCAGCTCCTTTGCCGCCATGGAGATCTTGTCGACGGTCTTCTGGGTCTGATTGAGGGAGGTACCCTCCGGCAGATTCACGTTGGCAAAGAGGTAGCCCTGGTCCTCCTCCGGCACGAAGGTGGAAGGGAGCTTCGAGTAGATAAGCCCCGTCACGCCGCAGACCAGCACCATGAAGAGGATGGCGAGGCGGGCGTGGCCGATGAACCGGGCGACGATGCCCATATAGCCGTTTTTCATGCGGTCAAACCAGTTGTTGAAGGCAGTGAAGAAACGATCGAGAAGACCTTCTTTCCCGCCCTTTTCATGGGGCTTCAGAATCATGGCACAAAGGGCCGGCGTCAGCGTCAGGGCGACGAAGGCGGAGAGCGCCATGGAGATGGCGATGGTCAGAGCGAACTGCTTGTAGAGAACACCCATCATGCCACCCAGGAAGGCGACGGGCACGAAGACGGCCGCGAGGACGAAGGCGATGGCCACGACAGGCCCCTGCACCTCGCTCATGGCCCGCTCGGTGGCATCCACCGGGCTGAGTCCCTGCTCCATGTGATGCTCCACATTCTCAATGACGACGATGGCATCGTCGACCACGAGGCCGATGGCAAGCACCATGGCGAAAAGGGTCAGCGTATTGATGGAGAAGTCCAGCACGATGAAGGCGCCGAAGGTACCGATGAGAGATACCGGGACGGCGAGGAGCGGGATAAGGGTCGCCCGCCAGTTCTGCAGAAATATGAAGATGACGAGCACCACCAGGAAGAGCGCCTCGAAGAAGGTCTCTGCCACCTCCTTGATGGAGGTCTTGATGTAGTTGGTGCTGTCGAAGATTTCCTTCATCTTGAGGTCCGGCGGCAAATCCTCCTGGGCCTCGCTAAGAATCTTCTTGACGCCGCTGACGGTCTCCATGGCGTTGGCGTCACTCGTGAGCATGAGACCGAAGCCCACGGACGGGTAGCCGTTGAACTTCGAGATAATGGAGCTGGACTTCTCTCCCGTCTCGATGCGGGCCACATCCTTCAGGCGGACGAACTTGCCATCGCCGCCGGACTTCAGGATGATGTCGCCGAACTGCTCCGGCGTCACGAGGCGTCCTTCCACCTTGCCGGTGTACTGCTTTTCCTGGCCGTTCGTAGCAGGCATACCGCCGACGGTGCCGGCCGGTGCCTGGATGTTCTGCTCCTTGATGGCGCTTGAGACATCGGACACGGTAAGACCCAGCTCGGCAAGCTTGTCCGGATTCAGCCAGATACGCATGGAGTAGTCGGAGCCAAAGACGCGGACCTCGCCGACGCCCGGCACGCGCTTCATCTTGTCGACGAGGTAGATGTCGGCGTAGTTCTTCATGAAGGCGCGGTCATAGCTGCCGTTCGGCGTGTAGATGCCCATCATGTAGGCCATATCATTCGAGGCCTTACGGGT
Organism: uncultured Mitsuokella sp.; assembly: GCA_945877355.1. Taxonomy (GTDB): domain Bacteria; phylum Bacillota; class Negativicutes; order Selenomonadales; family Selenomonadaceae; genus AWVT01. The sequence continues at coordinate 51,790 of CAMCRT010000004.1, forward strand.
GGTGACACCCACCTGCTGGACATCGCTTGGGAGGCTGGCATTGGCTGTGGCCACATTGTTCTGGACCTTGACGGAGTCCATGTCGCCATCCGTGCCCACCTCGAAGGTGACGGAGAGGCGATAGGAGCCCGTATCGTCGGAGGTGGAGGACATGTAGTCCATGCCCTGGGTTCCGTTGACCTGCTCCTCGATGATCTGGGCCACCGTCTCGTTGATGACAGCGGCGTTTGCACCCGTGTAGTTCGTGGAGACGCCGATGGTCGGCGGCGAAATCTGCGGGTACTGGGCGATAGGCAGCTGCAGTGCCGCCAGTACGCCCACGATGACGATAATAAGCGATATGACAATCGCAAATATCGGTCGGTGAATAAAGAATTTTGACAAGTTACGCCGCCTCCTTATTCATCCGAGCCGGAGTTCACGACCGTGCTGGAGTCAAAGGCCGTGTCGTCTGCCGTCGTGGAGAAGCCCATGTCCTCCGGCGTCACCATGGTGACAGCAAGGTCCCGGCCCTCCTGGAGGTTCGAGAGGCCCTCCACCACGACGGTATCATTGACGGAGATGCCGTCCTTGATGATGTAGTAGCTGCCCACCTTGGAGCCGAGCTTGACGGTCTTGGCCACGCTCTTGCCGTCATCCCCCACCACCATGACGAAGGACTTGCCGAGGAGCTGTTGGACAGCCCGCTGGGGCACGAGGATGGCGTTTGGCACCACCTCGCCCGTTATCTTCACCCGGGCGAACATGCCTGGGAGGAGAAGCCCGTTCGGATTGTCAAAGAGTGCCTTGATGGTCAGCGTCCCCGTCTGGGAGGCCAGGGCCCGGTCCGCCTCGGCGATGCGCCCCTCCAGGGGGTACGTACTGCCATCGGAGAGGGTCAGGCCCACATGGATGTCCGCCCCCGTCCCTGCGTTCTGACGCATCTGCTGGATGTTCATGAACTTCAGGTAGTCCGTCTCCGAGATGGAAAACTGGGCGTAGACGGGATTAGAGGAGCCGATGGTCACGAGGTTCGTATTGCCCGCCGTGGCAAAGGTGCCCACTGCCACATCGTCAACAGCCAGCTGGCCGGACATGGGAGCATAGATGACCGTATCCGCCAGATCCTGCTGGGCCTTCTGGAGAAGAGCCGCATTGGCTGCCGCTGCTGCCTGGTAGGCATTGACATTGGCCTGCTGGGTCGTCACCGTCTGCTCGGAGATGGCATCGGAGGCCAGGAGCTGCTGATCCCGATAGAGATCCGTCTGGGCGTTATTCAGCGTCGCCTCGGACTGGGCGAGCGTCGCCTGGGCCTGAAGGACAGCCGACTCATACTGGCGGGAGTCGATGCGGTAGAGGGGCTGGCCCGCCGTGACGAACTGGCCGCCGGTGACGTATTTTTCCACCACGTTGCCGGAGACCTTCGACTGGACGCTTACGGTGTTCTTGCCCACAATCTGGCCCGCGTACTCATTCGTGAGCGGCGTGTCCTGCTGGATGACCTTCATGGCCTTGACCTGGGTCGCCTGGGACTGCTGTGCCTGCTGGCCGCCGCAGCCTGTGAGGGCGACGGGCGCCCCTGCGATGAGCGAGGCGAGCACAAGCGCCTTGAGTTTTCTGTTTCTCGCAAAAAACAAAAAAATAACCTCCTTAAAACTCCAGCAGAAATTCCTGCCGTGTCATGATGGCTTTAAAAAACTTGCAAATCGATTAGTAAATATTTGTTTACTATTCACGCGCTTTAGTCTATACTATCCCTAGCGAAAAGTCAAGAAAACCTTTTCACATATATTCATTGAACATTAAGAAAAGGAGGCTACATGGAGCTTTCCACCCTATCAAACTACTTTATGGAAACGGTCATGCTCATGCACAACCGGCTGTTCCGGAACGTCCCCGTCCCCCTTCCCGTCAACCAATTCTGCACGCTCATCGCCCTGATGAACGAGGGCTCCATGAGCGTATCAGATCTGAGCCAGGCCCTGCAGGTCTCCAAGCAGCAGATGTCCTCCATCGTGGAGCGTCTCGTGGAGGCGGGCCATGTGACAAAGGCCCAGGACAGGTCAGACCGGCGCCGCTCGATCGTCTCCCTGACGAAGAGCGGGCAGGAAATTCTCGACCGTCACAGCAACAAAATCCGCGATCGCTTCGAGGGACGGTTGAAGGAGCTCACGCCGGAGGAGCTCACCTCGATCCAGGCGGGCATCCTCCGCTTTCACGACAGCATCGCAAAGCTTTTCCCCTAAGAGCCTTCTATTTCTTTCCAAAAACATAAAAAGCAGGACAATTTACCTTGTCAAAACAATGCCACATGATATAATTTAACTATTGCAAGGAACCTATGCTTTGTTGCAGGCTTCCAGCAATACCAACCCCAAAGGAGCAAGACCCAAAATGAGCAGAATCAAGGATGCTTTCGATGCCGTTGCACAGACTATCGTCGAGCAGCGTGACTATCTCACCTCGCTCGACCGGGAAATCGGCGACGGCGACCATGGCATCAATATGGCCCGCGGCTTTGCAGCAGCCCAGGAGGCCGTGGACGAAATGCACGACACAGACAACCCCGGACCCGTGCTGGACACCATTGGCCAGGCCCTCATCCAAAATACAGGCGGCGCCGCAGGGCCCCTCTTCGGCACGGCCTTCCGAAAGGCTGCCGCAGCCTGCGACGAGGAGACCCGCCTCAATATCAAGAGCCTTGAAAAGCTTCTCGCCGCCGCCATCGAGGGGATAAAGGAGCGGGGCCGGGCCGAGGCCGGGGACAAGACCATCCTCGATGCCCTCATCCCCATCCACGACGTGTTCCTGCCGGAAAACACGGAGGACAAGCGCCTCTTCGAGGTGCTCCAGGAGGGCCTCCGGGCCGGCCGGGAGGGCGTCGCCTACACGAAGACCATCGTGGCGAAGAAGGGCCGGGCCAGCCTCATCGGGGAGCGCAGCATCGGCCATGAGGATCCCGGCGCCATGAGCACGCTCCTCCTCTATCGGGCGCTCTACCAATTTCTCAAAAAATAATCCTATATCTTACGGAGGGAATTCAGCTTGAACACTACTGTACGCACACGCTTTGCCCCGAGCCCCACGGGCTACATGCACATCGGCAATCTCCGCACGGCGCTCTACGGCTATCTCTATGCCAAGTCCCAGAAGGGTGACTTCGTGCTCCGCATCGAGGACACGGACCGCAGCCGCTACGTGGCGGATGCCGTCGACTTCATCAAGCGCACGCTGGAGCTCGCCCACATCGTCCCGGACGAGGGCCCGGGCTTCGGCGGGGACTACGGCCCCTATGTCCAGAGCGAGCGCATGGACCTCTACAAGAAGTACGCGGAGGAGCTGGTGGAAAAGGGAGCGGCCTATCGCTGCTTCTGCGACCCGGACGAGAATCACGCCGCCGGCGAATTTGGCGGCTATGACCGCACCTGCCGGGATCTGCCCGCTGACGTCATCGAAAAGCATCTGGCGGACGGGGACCCCTACGTCATCCGCCAGAAAATGCCCCTCTCCGGCGAGACCACCTTCTTCGACGTGCTCCACGGCAACATCACCATCAAGAACGAGGAGCTGGAGGACCAGGTGCTCCTGAAGCGGGATGGCATGCCCACCTACAACTTCGCCAATGTCATCGACGACCACCTCATGAAGATCACCCACATCATGCGAGGAGCCGAGTTCATCACCTCCACGCCGAAGTACACCCTCCTCTACGAGGCCTTTGGCTGGGAGGTCCCCACCTTCATCCACCTGGCCCCCGTCATGGGCAAGAACGAGGACGGCACGGTGTCGAAGCTCTCGAAGCGCCACGGCGCCACGAGCTTCGAGGATCTCGTGAAGGCCGGGTATCTGCCGGAGGCCATCACGAACTACGTGGCACTCCTGGGCTGGAATCCGAAGACGACGAACCAGGAAATCTTCTCCATGGAGGAGCTCATCGAAGCCTTCCGGCTGGACGGCCTCTCCAAATCCCCCGCTGTCTTTGACTACGACAAGCTGGGCTGGATCAATGGGGAGTACCTGAAGAAAATGGACGAGGCGGAGTTCGAGAAGCTCGCCCGTCCCTTTGCCGGCGACCTGCCGGACTATCTTGAGGCCCACTTTGGGACGCTCGCTGCGCTCCTAAAGACCCGCCTCACCCGCCTCTCGGACTTTGCGGGAGAAATCGCCTTCCTCATCGACCAGCCCGCCTTTGACGCCAGCTTCTATGAGAATAAGCGCAACAAGGTGACGCCGGAGAAGGCAAAGGAGCTCCTGCCGGACATGATCGCCCTCCTGGAGGAGGTCCCGGAAGCCGACTGGACGAACGATGCCCTCTATGCAAAGCTTAACGACTTCATCGCCGAGCGTGAAATCAAGAAGGGCCTTGCCATGTGGGTGCTGCGCATCGCTGCGGCGGGCAAGCTCGTGACGCCGGGCGGCGCCACGGAGATCCTCTCCATTCTCGGCAAAAAAAATTCTTTGGAGCGACTCAAAAAAAGTCTTGCATCCCTCTCCGCAATGTAGTATAATATTTCTTGTCGTTAAGACAACGGCGCCTTCGTCAAGCGGTTAAGACACCGGCCTCTCACGCCGGGTTCATGGGTTCGAATCCCATAGGCGTCACCAAGGCACCTTCGTCAAGTGGTTAAGACACCGGCCTCTCACGCCGGGTTCATGGGTTCGAATCCCATAGGTGTCACCATGAATACACACGCCATGACTCCTGTCATGGCGTTTCTTGTTTTTCCTGTGGGAGGCCTCTCCTATGCTTATTTTGTCCATGCTTGCCCTGGGGGCCGTCATCGGCTTCGTCGGAGCAGGTGGCGCAGGCGTCACCATCACCCTTCTCACGGTGGGCTTCGGCGTGCCCATCCACACGGCCCTCGCCGTGGCCCTCGCCGCCATGGTCTTCACTACCCTCTCCGGCGCCGTCAGCCATTTCCGCCAGCACGAGGTCATCGTGCGGACGGGAGCCATCGTCGGCGGCAGCGGCATGCTCGGCGCCATCATCGGCGCCAATGTCTCAAACATCATGCCTTCGGCTGACCTGAGCCTCATGACCTCCCTGATGATCCTCTCCAGTGCCGTGATCCTCTACATCAAGATCTACCACGCGGAATGGCTCTCCGCCCACTTCCCCGTGCGGGAGACACTCCTGACGGGCAGGAAGCTTTGGCTCTACGGCATCCCCATCGGCATCGCCTCAGGCTTCCTCTCCGGCGCCTTCGGCATCGGGGCGGCTGCCTACATCCAGCTGGCCCTCATGGTCGTCTTTGGCGTGCCTCTCCTCCAGTCCATTGGCACCTGCATGATGATCATCCTCCCCATCTCGGCGGCAGGCGGCCTCGGCTATCTCTTCAACGGGCGCCTGGACATGATGATTTTCCTGCAGACCCTAATAGGCCTCACCGTCGGCGCCTGGTTCGGCGCCAAGGGCTCCCACCTGGCGCCGCTGCCCGTCCTAAAATTCGCCATAGTAGCCCTTCCCACCATCGGCGGCATCATCATGCTGCTGTTCCACCACTGACCCCAAACACCTCTCAACAAACACGAAAAAACCGCCCTTTCGGGCGGTCTGTTTTTTTTGGCATTAAATCAGTTCTGCTCGGTCTTGCCGAAGAGCTGGCTGACGGAGCGGTGGCTTTGGATGCGCATGATGACGTCGCCGATGGCATCGGCGAGGGTCAGGACGACGAGCTTGTCGGACTCCTTCTCCGGCGGGAGGGGAATCGTGTCCGTGATGACGAGCTTCTCGATGTCGGAGTCATTGATGCGCTGGACAGCGGGATCCGAGAGGATGGCGTGGGAGCAGGCGGCGAAGATGTGCTTTGCGCCGTGCTTCTTCAGTGCCTTTGCACCCTCGCAGAGGGAGCCGGCCGTGTCTACGATGTCGTCGATGATGACGGCTGTCTTGTCCTTCACGTCTCCGATGAGGTTCATGACCTCGGCACAGCCCGGTGCAGGGCGGCGCTTCTCGATGATGGCGATGGGCGCATGGAGGTGATCCGCCAGGATGCGGGCGCGGGTGACGCCGCCGAGATCCGGGGAAACCACCACCACATCCTCCAGCTTCTTGCTGCGAAGATGCTTTGCGATGACGGGAGCTGCTGCCAGGTGATCCACCGGAATATCGAAGAAGCCCTGGATCTGGCCCGCATGGAGGTCCACCGTCACGACGCGGGTGACGCCGGCTGTCGTCATGAGGTTCGCCACGAGCTTGGCGGAGATGGGCTCCCGGCCCCGGGTCTTGCGATCCTGGCGAGCATAGGCATAGTAGGGAACGACTGCCGTGATGCTGTGGGCAGAGGCTCTCTTGCAGGCATCCGCCATGATGAGGAGCTCCATGAGGTTGTCGTTGACAGGCTGGGAGGTGGGCTGGATGATGAAGATGTCCTTGCCGCGGATGCTCTCCCCTATCATCACCTGCGTCTCACCATTGTTGAAATGACCGACGTGTGCATCGCAGAGATTGACGCCGATATGGTCGGCGATCTTCTTTGCCAGGTCCGGGTTGGCATTGCCCGCGAGGATGCACAGATTTCCAGTGTCTAAAGCCATTTTGATAAAAACCTCCACGTCGAAGCCCGCCCAATCGCGAAGCTCCTTGAATCAAACAATACACAAAGCGCACTGCGCTACAGGATTAGTATAGCATAAACGTCCCAAATTTGTATAGTACGGGACTGCTGATATTTTGTCTAAAAATTTTTGCCGCAGCAAAGCGCTCACTTGCGCTTGTCCACCCAGCCCTCGATGGTCTTTTGCCGCTCCCGAGCCACGGCGAGCGTCCCCGGCGCCACGTCCTTCGTGATGGTGGAGCCTGCCGCGATGTAGGCGCCTTCGCCGATGGAGACGGGGGCCACGAGATTCGAGTTGCAGCCCACGAAGGCATTGTCGCCGATCTTCGTGCGGTGCTTCACCTTGCCGTCGTAGTTGACGGTGATGGTGCCGCAGCCCATGTTGACGTTCTCCCCCATGTCGCAGTCGCCGATGTAGGAGAGATGCGGCAGCTTCGAGCCCTTGCCAATGACGGAGTTCTTGACCTCGATGAAGTTGTCGATCTTGACATTCTCGCAGATGTGGGCGTTCGGCCGCAGGTGGACGAACTGGCCAAGGGCGACATTATCCTCCACCTCGCAGTCGTGGGCATAGAGGAACTGGCAGGTGACGCCATTTCCCATGCGGACATTCTGCATGCGCACGGAGGGGCCGATCTCGCACTCCTCGCCGATGGTGGTGCCCGCCTCGAGCCAGGTCATGGGGTAGATGACGGTATCCCTGCCCACGGTGACATCTGCATCGATGTAGGTAGTATTGGGGTCCATGATCGTGACGCCCTCTGTCATGAGCTCCTCGTTCTTACGGCGGCGCAGAATGCGTTCAGCCCCCGCCAGCTGTGCCCGGGAATTGATGCCGAGGGTGTCCTCCACATCGTCCGCCGCCACGGCCCAGATCTTCTCGCCCTTACCCCGCAGGATGGAGATGACATCCGGGAGGTAATACTCGCCCTGGGCATTGTCATTGCCCACCTGGGCGAGGGCCTCGAAGAGGGACTCGATATCGAAGCAGTAGATGCCCGCATTCGCTTCCCTGACCTTCCGCTCCTCCTCTGTCGCGTCCTTCTGCTCCACGATCTTCACCACGGTGCCGTCCTGAGCCCGGATGATGCGGCCGTAGCCCGTGGCATCGTCAAAGATGGCCGTGAGGATCGTCGCCTTTGCCTTCGCCTCCTCGTGCTCCTTCGCAAGGCGGGCGAGGAGCTTTGGCGTCAGGAGGGGCGTGTCGCCGCAGAGCACCATGAGCGTGCCCTTCTCCCCGGCGAGAAGGTCCTTTGCCTGGAGGACGGCGTGGCCCGTGCCCAGCTGCTCAGCCTGGGTGACGCACTCGACCTGGCTGCCGATGGCCTCCCGCACCAGGTCGCCGCCAAAGCCTGTGACGACGATCTGTCGCCGGGCTCCCGCTGCCTTTGCCGCGTCCAGCACATGCTGCACCATGGCCTTGCCCGCTGCCTTATGGAGCACCTTCGGCAGGCGGGACTTCATGCGGGTTCCCTTGCCTGCTGCCAGTATGACTGTAATGAAATCTGCCATTGTCTTGCTCTCCTCCATCGATTCCTTATTTGCTTTCCTTATCCGCGTCTTTTTTCTTCTCGGCGGACGGTTTCTTTTCCTTTTCCTGCTTGCGGGCCTCTATGGCGAGCATGAGGGTCTTTTCCGACCGTTCCATGTGGCGCTGGGCTGCCTTTCTCGCTGCCTTCCTGTCGCCCGCCGCGATGGCCTCCACGATGGCCCGGTGCTCCTCAAGAGTCGCCTCCAGGCGGCCGGGATAGGACATGGACAGGGTGCGGAAGCGGGTGAGCTGATCCCGGAGGTTCGAGATGATGCCCACGAGCCGCTCATTGCGGGCCGCATGGTAGAGAAGATCGTGAAACTCGATATCCGTCTCCACGATTTTCTCCATGTTGCCCTCTTTGATGTAGCCGCCGATGATGACGAGGAGCCGCTGCAGGTGCTCCAGCTCGTCCTCTGTGATATGCTCGGCAGCGAGGCCATTCGACAGTGCCTCGAGAGCCGTGCGGATCTCGAAGATCTCGCAGATATCCCGGATGGACATATCCGCCACGTAGGTGCCCCGACGGGGCATCATGACCACGTAGCCCTCCAGCTCCAGCTTGCGGATGGCCTCCCGCACCGGCGTGCGGCTGACGCCCAGCTCCTCAGCCAGCTGGATCTCCATGATGCGTTCGCCGGGGCGCAGGACGCCCTTTCGTATGGCCTCGCGAAGGGCCTCGCAGACCACCTCGCGCAGGGGCTGATAGCTGTCCAGCCGTATCGGTGCCAGCTTTTTTTCCTCCATCGTATCCCTCCTATGCCTTCCGGCCGCGGGTCTCTGTCAGGATGACCTCCGCATGCTCTACATCCGCGAAGGCATCACGTATTCTTTCTGCCTGCTCCCTCGTCTCCGCCAGGGCAAAGACGGTGGGGCCGCTGCCGCTCATCATGGCGGCGAGAGCCCCCGCTCCCAGCATCCTATCCTTGTATTCCTGGATGACGGGGTGCTCCCCTATACTAACACGTTCCAGCGCATTGCACAACAAGCGGGCTATCTCCTTCCGGTCTCCTGATGCCAGGGCCGCCTCCATCGCCGCGTTATCCGGGCGGCGATCCGTGCCCTCCTTGTCATAGGTGCGGTAGGCCCAGGGGGTGGAGATGGAGATAGGCGGCTTTGCGAGCACCACGTAGAAGTGAGGCACCGCAGGCAGTCGCCGGAGCTTCTCCCCTCGCCCAGTGGCGAGCATCGTGCCCCCCATGAGGGAGAAGGGGATGTCGGAGCCCAGCTCCGCTCCCAGGGAGCAAAGCTCCTCATCAGTCACGGGGATATCGTAGAGCCGCGTCATGGCGACGAGGGCCGCCGCCGCATCGGCGCTTCCCCCGGCGAGGCCCGCAGCGATGGGGATGCGCTTTTTGAGGCGGATTGCAGCGCCGCCCTTGATACCGTAGCGCTCCTTGACGAGGGCTGCCGCCCGCCAGGCGAGGTTCCGCTCGTCGCTCTCCAGCCCCTCCCGGTTATGGACGAGGGAGATGGCTCCCTCCGTCTTTTCCAGGTCGAGGGTATCGGAGAGTGCCAGGGACTGCATGACCATGGCTACCTCGTGAAAACCATCCGGGCGCGTCCCCAGGATATCGAGCGTCAGATTGATTTTTGCATAGCCTTCCACCGTAATCAACGTTGCACCTCATTGACATTTTCAAAGATTTGTCCGATAGTATCTAGTGCGGCAATGTATTTTATCCGCACCGATACATCCTATTTCATCAAAACACTACTATCTTATCATAAACGGAGCTGTTTTTTCCATGGAAAACTTCTCTTTTTTGCGCTATTACCTGCCCTTCTCCCTGATTCTCGCCATAAATATCGCCTTTGGCTGGCATTTTGCAGGTCTCACCCTTTGGGAGAGCCTCTCCATCCTTCTGACGGTTCTCTTTGCCATGCTCCCCTTCGGCCCATTGCTTGCGGTACGTCCGGCCCTGCAGCGGGGTCGGAAACGCGGGCGGATCCTTGGCTTTACGTTCACCTCGAGCTGGGCTCTCCATACCCTCTCCCAGGTGGACACCCTCGCCCTCGCAAAAAACGGCGTGGTGACGAGCGGCCATCCCTACATCAAGGCCCTCATCGGCGAGGGCACCACCAAGCTCTCCCTGCTGGCGCTTGCCGCCTCAGTGGAGCGAAAGGCAACCCATCCCGTGGGAAGGGCCATCTACGCCACGGCTATGCGCAACCGCTGCCGCCTCCAGATGCCCTCCGCCCTCTCGGAGCTCTCCGGTCTCGGCGCCGAGGGGCTCATCGCTCGGACCCCCGTCCGGGTGGGAAAGGGGAAATGGCTCCAGGAGGAAGGGGTAGAGATCAGCGCCGCGCTCCTGACCCAGGGAGACCAGATCGCCTGCCAGGGGCTCACGCCCCTCTACGTCAGCAATGGCCGTCACTGCCGCGGCATCATCGTCATGGCAGATGATATGCCGGAGGGCACGGCGGGTGCCATGCGAAAGCTGCGGAAGCTCGGGCTCCATACGATCCTCCTGACCGGCGAGGGCCGGCGGGTGGCGAATGCCATCCGGGAGGAGGCGGATATGGACGAGGCCCGGGCAAACCTCACGGCGGAAGGAAAGGCCCGGGAGGTCCAGCTCCTGCGCACGAAGGGAAAGACCATCGCCCTGGCTGGAGAATGGGCACGGGACGAGCTGGCCCTGAAGGAGGCCGATGTCCGCATCGCCCTTCTGCGTCCCCAGGGGACGCCCGGCTCCCCTCTCGATGTGACAGCGGAGGATACAGCAGCGGAAGCAACCGAACGCAGCGAGTAGGGCCCCATACATTCGGAGGATTCCGACGGAAACACGCCCGTTTACGACGGCTCCACCTATGACCTTTTGGTACATTCCGGAAATCTCGCCAGCATCCCAGATGCCATCGCCCTCGCTCGCCATACGACGAATGTCATACGTACCGGAAAAGTGCTCTCCCTCGTGGGAAGCCTTCTGCTTGCCCTTGCGGCGACAGGCCTTCCCCGCGCCTTTGGTTTGCCCTTTCTCCCGACCTATGCGGCAATAGGCCTAAATTTTTTTCTTGCGGGAATAATTTTTTTGAATGCCCGCAGGGCTTGATACTGCGCCTTTTGTCGCAGTATTCTCAGTTACAATAATAATTCTTTTTGACGAATCTCTCTATTTATCATTGTTATCTGAATTGTTTTGCGCTATAATAAACAACGAGTTCCATTTCAGTATCTTTTCATGGATACATGGATATATCTTTAAGGAGGTTATCAAATTGGAAGCCATGTTCCTATCGCGATGGCAGTTCGCCATCACAACGGTCTACCACTTCCTGTTCGTCCCCGTGACACTCGGCCTCTCCGTCTTTGTCGCACTGCTTGAGACATGCTATGTGCGCACGAAGAAGCCGGAGTGGAAGGGTGCGTGCAAGAAGCTCGTCCAGTTCTTCGGCGCACTCTTCATCATCAACTTCTCCATGGGTGTCGTCACCGGTATCGTGCAGGAGTTCCACTTCGGCATGAACTGGTCGGAATACGCCCGCTTCATGGGCGACATCTTCGGCGCCCCGCTGGCCCTCGAGGCCCTCACTGCCTTCTTCCTGGAGTCCACCATGCTCGGCGTCTGGATCTTCGGCTGGAAGCGCCTGTCGGAGAAGGCCCACTGCGTGACGATTTGGCTTGTGGCCATCGCCAGCAACCTGTCCGCCTTCTGGATCCTGGTGGCGAACTCCTTCATGCAGCATCCGGTGGGCTACGTGCTCAACAATGGCCGCGCGGAGATGCAGGACTTCTTCGCGCTGCTCACGAACCACTACGTCCTCGGCGAGTACACCCACACCTTCTTCGCAGGGTGGGCTACGGCAGGCTTCGTGGTCGTCGCCGTGTCCGCCTGGAAGGTGCTCCACGACGAGAAGTCCCGCAACGCCTTCCGCCAGACCCTGAAGAGCGGCGCCCTCTTCATGCTCATCGGCCTTCTGTGCTCTGCTGGCACGGGTCACTTCCATGCCCAGTATCTCGAGCAGGCAAACCCAATGAAGCTCGCAGCGATGGAAGCCCTCTGGGAGGATGAAAATCCTGCCCCCTTTGCCGTCTATGCGAATATCAATGAAAAGACCCACAAGAACGACTCGGAACTCACCATCCCCGGCCTCTTCTCCTTCATGGTCTACAACACGCCCTCGGGAGAGGTTCGCGGCATGAACAGCCTGCAGGCGGACTATGAGAAGCAGTACGGCAACGGCGACTATCGCCCCGATGTGACAGGCCTCTTCTGGAGCTTCCGCTTCATGGTGGGCTTTGCCGGTCTCATGATGCTCCTGGCCCTCGCCACCTATCTCATCGCCAAGAAGGAGGACGCTTACAAGCACACCACCTTCCTGAGCGCACTGCCCTGGCTGCTGCCCATCGTCTACATCGTGAACTCCTGCGGCTGGTATGTGGCTGAGGCTGGACGTCAGCCCTGGATCGTCGTGGGGCTGCAGAAGACGGCAGATGCCGTCTCTCCGAACCTGACGGGCGGCGATGTCTGGCTCACCATGATCGGTTTTACGGTGACGTACCTCATCCTCGCCATCATCGCCCTGCGCCTCGCATTCCATTTCATCCGGAAAAACCACGTGTCCTATGAAGGGAGGAATTGATGATGGAGCTTCAAATCGTTTGGTTCATTCTCATCGCTGTCCTCTTTACCGGGTTCTTCTTCCTGGAGGGCTTTGACTACGGTGTCGGCGGCCTCCTGCCTTTCCTGTCCCCGGATGACAAGGACCGCTCCCAGATCATCCGCACCATCACCCCCGTGTGGGATGGCAACGAGGTCTGGATGATCACGGCAGGCGGCGCGCTCTTCGCCTCCTTCCCACATGTCTATTCCACGATGTTTGCCACCTTCTACCTGGCGCTCTTCCTCATGCTGTTCGCCCTCATCCTCCGGGGTGTGGCCTTCGAGTTCCGGGGCCGCCGGGAGTCTCTTTCCTGGCGCCATTTCTGGGAGGGCTGCATCGCCTTTGGCAGCATCGTCCCGGCTATCCTCTGGGGCGTGGCTGTCACGGATCTCATCCGTGGGCTTCCCATTAATGAGAAGATGATCTATACGGGCGGCTTCTTCGACCTCCTGAGCATCTACTCCATCGTGGGTGGTCTCGCCTTCCTCTTCGTCTTCCTCTATCACGGCGCCTCCTATCTCACCATCCGTCTCTCGGACAAGTCCCTCATCGAGCGTGCCCGGGCCATGGGCCTGAAGATGGGACGCCTCGCCGTCATCTTCTTCGTGCTCTGCATGGTTCTGACTGCCACGAATACGGATCTCTATCACAGCGCCCTCGCGACCATCGCCCTCATCGCGGCAGCGGCTGTCTTCGTCGCCGCCAATGTGATGCTGGCAAAGCGCAATGGAAAGGTGAGCTTCATTCTCTCCTCTCTCGCCATCGTCTTCACGACGGTCGCCTTCTTCGCAGGGCTCTTCCCCCGCATCATGGTGTCGAGCCTGAATCCGGCCTACAGCCTGACGATCACGAATGCCTCGTCTTCCCCCTATACCCTCTCGGTCATGACGGTCGTCGCCTGCATCTTCGTCCCCATTGTCCTCATCTACCAGATCTGGGCATACCATCTCTTCCGCAAGCGCGTCACGGAGCAGGATGCTGAGGAAGAATATTAAGACCTATGAAAAAAAAGCTTTGGCTTCTCCAAGCCCTGAAACAGTCAAATAAAAAAGTCCAGCTCCTGAGCCTCGAGGTCTTTCGCGCCCTCGCGATTCTCGTAAGCGCCGGCCTTGCAGCCCGATGGATGGACGGCATCTTTCTCGGTGGGAAGAGCCTCAGCGAAACAGCACCAGTTCTTCTGGTGCTGTTTCTTAGTATGGGGGCGATTCCCCTGCTGGGGCTCCTGCGCACTCGCGCCCTCTCCGGCCTCTCGAAAAAGCTCCGGGGGAATGTGCGTCACGCGCTCCACGAGAAGCTCTTGTCGGAGCGCGGCGGCAACAGTCCCGCCACGCTCCTGCCTCTCGCTCTTGAGTCGGTGGATTCGCTGGATCTCTGGCTCTCCCGGGTGCTGCCAGTCCTCCTCTCCATCGGACTCACCATGCCCATCCTGCTTCTCGCCACGCTCGTGCTCGACCCCATATCGGGCCTTCTCATGCTCTTGACGGTGCCCATCTCCCCCTTCCTCCTCTATCTCATCGGGCGGGTGACGAAAAGTGCCAGTGTGGAGGAGTGGCAGAGGATGGAGGAGCTCTCCACGGGCTTTGGGGAGCTTCTCGCGGCACTTCCGACCCTGAAGCTCTTTGGCAGGGCCCGGGCCCAGCGGGGGCGCATCGCCCGCATAAGCGACGCCTTCACGACCTCGGCCCTGAAGGTGCTGCAGCTCTCCTTCCTGTCCGCCTTTGCCCTGGAGCTCATCACGACGCTCTCCATCGCCATCATCGCCGTGGGCATCGGCCTCCGGCTCCTCTATGGGCAGCTGGACTTCTCCACCGCCTTCTTCGTCCTCCTCATCACACCGGAGTTCTTCCAGCCCCTTCGCATGGCAGGCAGCGCCTTCCACAGCGCCATGACGGCCTGGACGGCGGAGGATGCCATAAAGCGCACGCTCCAAGGGAAGCCCACCCCCGCCGCTGCTCCCACAGAAGCTCTCCAGGAGGAGGCGGAGGGGCTGACCGTCCGCCTCCTCACCTATACCTATCCCATGAACCCGCTGCCCGTCGTAAAGGATGCCTCCTTCACCCTGCCTGCAGGGGAAATCACAGCCCTGTCCGGCCCCTCCGGCTGCGGAAAGTCCACGCTGCTGCGCCTCATCGCGGAACTCCTCGCCCCCTACGATGGCAGTATTGCCTGGAATGGAAAGCCCCTATCGACCATGGGAGATGCAGAGCGCGTGGGGCTCGTGAGCTATGTGCCCCAGGAGCCCCACCTCTTTATGGGGACGCTCCAGGAAAATGTCGCCCTCTTTCACCTCTCCACCCGAGAGCAGGCGGCCTCCGCCCTCGCGGCAGCGCGCCTCACGCCGGAATATGGCTTTGACAAGACCCTAGATACCCTTCTTGGCGAGGGCGGGCAGAATCTCTCCCAGGGACAGAAAAAGCGGCTGGGCCTTGCCCGCGCCCTGTTCCAGGATCGGCCCCTCATCCTCCTCGATGAGCCCACGGCGGCCCTCGACGAGGCGACGGCAGGGGAGGTGCGCCAGACGATACGCCATTCCTTCCAAGGAAAGACAATCCTCATGGCGACCCACGACGAGAAGCTCCTGGCTCTCGCCGACCACATCATCGAATGGGAGGTGGCAAAATGAACCGCATTCTAGCTCTCACGCCCCCTGGGGCTCTCGCCCCTGTGCTTCTCGTGAGCCTTCTCGCCCTCGGCACTGGCATCGGGCTCCTCGGCGCCTCCGCCTGGCTCATTGCCAGTGCGGCCCTCGAGCCCCCCCTCTACACCCTCGCCATCGGCATCACGGCCGTCCGGGCCTGCGGCATTGGCCGGGCTGTCTTTCGCTATCTGGAGCGGCTGCTCTCCCATCGGGTGGCCTTCCGGAGCCTCACCCGCATCCGCATCGCCCTCTACGACTTTGCCGCAGGGCTTCTGCCCTTGCGGGAGGGCCCAGCCAGGCAAGGGGACTTCCTGCAGGATCTTCTGAAGGGCTCGGATGCCCTCCGGGATTTCTTCGTGCGGGCGCTGCTCCCTCCTGTATCCATCTCCATCGCCACGGGGCTCGTCACCTACTTCCTCGCTCAGGCCATCGGGGCGGCGGCCCTGCTGCTCCCCGGCTTCCTGCTGGGGCGGCTCGCCCTGCCGATGCTCTTTCACACCTCCATCGATGAGGAGCAACGGGAGCGAGCTGCTGCCTATCGCTCCCTGCTCCTCGACCGCAGCACGGGCCGGGAGGAGCTTATGGCGGCGGGCGCAGATCCTGCCCTCAGCGGCCTCGACCTGCCCGCGAAAGCGCTCCTCGCCGCCGATATGGCAAATGCCCGGCGGGATACGCGCCTCGATGCCCTCGGCACCTTGCTCGATGCTGCCCTTCTCGTTCTCTTGCTGCTCTTCCTCTCCTTCCCGGTACTCCGGGGGGAGATGACGGGCATCACCCTTGCTGTCTGGTTCCTGCTGCTCCAGTCCCTCCTCATCGAGTGGAATACCCTCCCGGAGGCCCTTCGTCAAATGAAGACGAGCCTCGCAGCCTCCCGGAGGCTTCTCCGGGATGGCTGGGATATCAAGCGAGAGAAAAGAGCGCCCCAGGCCGCCTTTTCCTTCCCGGAAAAGGATGTGCCCCTTCTCGCCGCAGAGCATATTTCCTTCTCCTACGAGGAGGGCGCCCCCATCCTCCAGGATGTGTCCTTCCAGCTCCATCGGAGAGAGCACACGGCTATTCTCGGGGCCAGCGGCGCGGGAAAGACGACGCTTGCCCAGCTGCTCCTCCGGGTCTGGCCGCCGGAGGAGGGGAGCCTGACGCTCCGGGGTGTCCCCTATGAGGATATCCCGAAGGGCGCCTTCCATACGGAGATCGCCGCCCTACCCCAGGGGTCCGTCCTCTTTGCGAGCTCCATCCGGGAGAACTTCAAGCGGTACCGCCCCGGGATCAGCGAGATGGATATGCTGCACACCCTCGATGCAGCCCAGCTCACAGAGCTGGTGGAGGCCATGGCGGCGGGAATCGACACCCCCATCGGGCCAAACGGTGCCTTCCTCTCGGGTGGCCAGCGGAACCGCCTTCTGACGGCCATCGCCCTCGCTGGCTCGGAGGAAATCCTACTGCTGGACGAGCCCACGGCAGGGCTCGACCGAGAGACGGCGGATAGGCTCATGAGTGCGGTACTCGCCGAGGCGGACAGGCGGCAGAAGACGCTCCTCCTCATCACCCATGAGGAGGAATACGCCGCCCGCCTCCCCCGCCAGCTTCGCCTCTCTAGCCGCCTTTCCCCGCCTCGCAATCTATGATATACTACTATAGAAAAGGATTGGAATAACACCGTTTCCCGTCCGTCAGTCTGAAGTAACATCGCCCTCGAAGACTCCCCCTGACCCTATCGGGCCATCCCCCTCGAGAGGGGGACAAGGCTGGCTTGACAGTTTCGCAAGGAAAGGACACGTTCGAAAAAGCTGTCAGGCAAGCTGCATGAGTCTGCTGACCGCATCTTTCATTGCAAAGCCAATGCGTTTTGCGTGCCTCCCTCTAGAGGGAGGTGGCACGCCGAAGGCGTGACGGAGGGAGTCTTGATGCTAGCAGCAACAAGGAATAAAAATGGCTGTGATGTACTTCATCACAGCCATTTTAAATAATTATTGGAGGCTTTTATGACACAGGATACCTTTCATAAGCTCGTTCACGTGGTCTGCGACTCTCCGGCCCATCCGCCGGAGACGCTCTTTGCCGGGGGCATGGATGACTGGCACGCCCGGGCGCGCCTCGCCCACTTTCTCGCCATGCAGGGCATCGACAGAGAGGAAGAGGCCAGCGAGCTCTTTCATAGCGTGGCAGAGGCGGACTACGACGAGGACACGGCGGAGGACGTGGAGGAGTACGCCTATGCCATGCAGCGCCTTTCCGCAATGAACCGGGAGGCAGGAGACCTGGAGGCGGCCCTCAAATACATCGGCCTTGCCATCGAGGCGGTGGAGTCCACGGACTTTCTCTACAAGTACATCACCCGGGGCGAGCTCTGGGCAGACCGCTGGAATCTCCTGCATAAGATGGATATGACAAAGGACGCGGAGGCGGAGGTGGACGAGCGGCTCGAGGCATTCAAAGAACTGCCGGAGCACCACAACAGCTACCTCTACTACGGCTACCGCTTCAAGGCAATGCTAGCCGCAGAGCGGGGCACCACCCTCATCGCAAAGGACTACATGCACATGGCCCTCCACTCCATGGCAGTGCCCGAGGAGAACAAGGCGGCCATCGACGAAGCCTTTGCCGCCACCCATGACAATGCCTCCTGGATCCTCACGGAAATCGACAAGGCGACGCCGAATCCCGAGAGCCTTCCCTGGGATATCTGAGCTTAAGACTCCTCCAGGGACTCCTTCAAAGCCTGTCGCTGCTCCTCCGTCACCACGAGCTTCCCATGGAGGATGTCGATTTTTCCTTCCTCCCGCATTTTCGCAATGGTGCGGTTCACCGTCTTGACGCTGGTGCCGATCTCGTCGGCGATCTCCTGCCGGGAGCTAGACAGCCGGATATTTCCCGTCATGCCCGATAGGTGGCGCAGGAGAAAGGCGGCGAGACGCTGCTCCGTGGATGTGTACTTGATGCCGCCTGTCATATTCGACGTGGGGTAGGATTTCCGGGCGATGAGGCAGGCGATTTCGTAGGCGTTTTTCCCATCCTCCTGCAGCCAAGCGCAGAAATCCGCCCGCCCCATTTCCACAATGCGGCAGGGTGTGGTGGCCTCACAGGTGGCGGCGTAGGTGGGTGCTTCTGCCATGGCCTCGAACTCCCCGACGATATCGGGAGCCAGGAGCTCCGCAAAGCTGTAGCGCCTGCCATCCACGAATTCATTCGATACCCGTCCCCTTCCTTCCAGCAGGAAAAAGACCCGGGTCGCTGCCTCCCCCTTCAAGACGATGGGCGTACCCTTCCCATAGGCTCGCTCCACCAGCCGCCGACGATAGGTCTCCGGCATAGCTGCGAGCATAGCCTGTAAATCCAGCATATATCACACCTCCAACACGTTTCTCTATTTCCCCTATTGTAGTTTAGAAATGCCCAAGCGGTCAAGACTTCCTGATCCTTGGGTATTTTTCTTGAAAAAGCCACGTGTCCTTTCCCTCGCAGCCCCAAATCTGCTAAACTTCAAGAAGAACAATACGAATCAAGCAGAAAGAGGTCTTCCCATGGCTGTTTCCAGACTGCGCAAGGAAATCTTTGCGGGGCTCACGTCCTTCTTTGCCATCTCCTACATCATCATCGTCAACCCGATGATTCTCGCCGACGCCGGCATTCCCCAGGAGCTCAGCGTCTTTGCCACCATCTTCATTTCCTTCATCGGCTGCCTCCTCATGGGGCTCTGGGCCGATGCCCCCATCGTGCTGACGCCGGGCATGGGAGTCAATGCCTTCTTTACGTATACGGTGGTGACGAACCTGGGCTTCTCCTGGCAGGGGGCTCTTGGCATCTCCTTCCTCTCGGCCCTGGCCTTCCTCCTCATCACGTTGACCCGGGCGGGGAAAATCCTCGCCGCCGCTGTGCCGCTGTCTCTAAAATGCGCCATCACCTGCGGCATCGGCCTCTTTCTGGTGGAAATCGGCCTCGAAAAGGCGAAGCTGATAAAGGCCGGCACAAACTCCATCCTGGCCCTGGGGGACCTTTCAAGCCCCGCCGCCCTTCTCTCCCTCCTGGGGCTCGTGCTCTGCCTCTTCTTCCATCAGCGGAAAGTCACGGGTGGCTTCTTCCTGGCCATCCTCCTGACCTCCCTCGTATCGTATCTCACGGGAGCGCTGCCGCCTAGCGAGCTCGACATCGAGCTCACCAGGCTCCCGGAGTACCCCTCCATCGTAGGGCAGCTTGACTACTCCCATATCGCCTCCGTCCCCTTCTTCATCGCCTTCTTCTCCATGACCATGATACTCGTCTTTGAGTCCATCGGCCTGCTGGAGGGCCTCCTGCCGAAGGGGGCGGATTTCCCCCGGGCCTTCCGTGCCTCTGCCGGCACGGCCGCCCTGTCGGCGCTTCTCGGCACCAGCCCCACGGTGGCGGCGGCCGAGAGTGCTGCGGGTATTCTCGAGGGAGGCCGCCGGGGCGTGACGGCGGTGACGGCAGGTGTGCTCTTCCTGGCCTCCCTCTTTTTCGTACCCCTCCTGACCTATGTGCCGGAGAGCGCCGTGGCGCCCGTCATCATCATCACCGGCGCCATGATGATGCAGCAGCTCGCCCGCATCAACTTCGCCGACTTCTCCGAGTGGTTCCCCGCCTTTCTCATCGTGGTGCTGATACCGCTCACGAACAGCATCTCCACGGGCCTCGCCTTCGGCTTTGCCGCCTATCCCATGATGAAGGTCTTTACGGGCAAGGCCAGGAGCGTCTCGCCCATCAGCTACGGCCTCGGGGGCCTCTTTCTCCTCCAGCTTCTCCTCTCCGCTATAGAATAATAGAAAAAACATGCAAAGGACGTGTGGATTCCTTATTTTTTGCCCATACGTCCTTTTTTTCTGTCTGGAAATAGGGTAAAATGAAGTCAGAATAGTCCATTGAATCGAGTACATTTCTCACAAAGGAGGACTTTCCATGTTCTTTTTTCTTATCAACCTGCTGGGCGTCGTGCTGTTCCTCGCCGTCGGCATCCTAGCCTCGAAGCGGAGGCGGGATATCCAGTGGCGAAGCGTCGGTGCGCTCCTCGCCATCAACGTGTTTGTCGCCTGGTTCCTCACCACCTTCCCCATCGGCCGCGACATCGTCCAGGCGGCGGCCGCGGGCTTCACGGCCCTCGTCAGCGTGGCCTATGAGGGCATCGCCTTCGCCTTCCCGGACTGGGTCCATGTGCCCCAGATGAATTTCTTCACCTCGGCGCTCCTGCCCATCCTGCTGGTGGTTCCCATGTTCGACATTCTGACGTATATCGGCCTTCTGCCCTTCGTCATCAAGTGGATAGGCAAGGTGCTGGCCTTCCTCACGAGGGAGCCGAAGTTTGAGTCCTTTTTTGCCATCGAGATGATGTTCCTCGGCAATACGGAGGCCCTCGCCGTCTCCACGCTGCAGCTGAAGCGCATGAAGGCAGATCGCTGCCTGACGCTCGCCATGATGTCCATGAGCTGCGTCACGGCAGCCCTCATCGGCGTCTACACGAAGATGATGCCGGCGGAGTTCATCCTGACGGCCGTCCCCCTCAATGTCATCAATGCCCTCATCGTCACGAACCTTCTCCATCCCGTGAAGATTTCCGAGGAGGAGGATGTCATCGCCACCATAAACGATGGAGGAAGGGAGCGGGAGCCCTTCTTCTCCTTCCTGGGCTCCTCCATCCTGGGAGCCGGCCGCCTGGTGCTCATCATCTGCGCCAATGTCATCGCCTTCGTGGCGCTGGCAAAGCTCATCGACGTGCTCCTCATGGCCGTCCATCCCATCCTCTCCCTGGAAAACATCCTGGGCTGCATCATGTTCCCCTTTGCCTGGCTCCTGGGCCTCGACACGGGGGAGGCCTTTGCCCTTGCCCAGTACATGGGCACGAAGCTGGTGACGAATGAGTTCGTCGTCATGCTGAACGTCCAGGATACGCTTGCAAATTACAGCCGCCATATGCAGTGCGTCCTCACGGTTTTCATCACCTCCTTTGCAAACTTCTCCACCGTCGGCATGATCATCGGCTGCTTCCGCGGTCTCGTGGATGAGAACAAGAACAACCTGATTTCCCGCAACGTGGGCTACATGCTCCTCTCGGGCATCCTCGTGTCCCTGCTCTCGGCAGGCATCGCCGGGCTCTTTATCTGGTAAATTTCTGCTTGTCTATAAAAGGAGGTTTTCTGTATGCGCATGTATGATTTGATTACGAAAAAGAAGCACGGAGAGGCGCTCACGGACGCGGAGCTGGCCTTTCTGATAAAGGGCTTCGTGGCGGGCGAAATCCCGGACTACCAGATGTCCGCCATGCTCATGGCCATCTGGATCCGGGGCATGGACGAGCACGAAATCGCAGAGCTCACGAAGGTCATGGCTGCGTCCGGCGACATGATCGACCTCTCCCCCATCCCCGGGAAAAAGGTGGACAAGCACTCCACCGGCGGCGTGGGCGACAAGACGACCCTCATCTGCGCCCCCATCGTGGCGGCCTGCGGCGGCAAGGTCGCGAAGATGAGCGGCCGGGGCCTCGGCCACACGGGTGGCACCATCGACAAGCTGGAATCCATCCCCGGCTACAACACCACCCTCTCCCGGGGAAAATTCATGGAAATCGTCAAGACCCTCGGCGTCAGCGTCATCGGCCAATCCGGCAACCTCGCACCAGCGGATAAGAAGATATATGCTCTCCGGGATGTGACGGCCACGGTGGACTCCATCCCCCTCATCGCCTCCTCCATCATGAGCAAGAAGCTGGCCGCCGGCTCCGACTGCATCCTCCTCGATGTGAAGACGGGCTCCGGTGCCTTCATGAAGACCATAGAGGACTCCATCCACCTGGCAAAGACCATGGTGTCCATCGGTGAGGCGGCAGGCCGCCGCACGGTGGCCCTCATCACGGATATGGACGTGCCGCTCGGGCAGGGCATTGGCAACAGCCTGGAGGTCATCGAGTCCATGGAGGTGCTGAAGGGCAGGGGGCCGAAGGATCTGCGGGAGGTATCCCTGCAGCTCGCCTCCAACATGCTCTACCTCATTGGCAAGGGCACGCCGGAGGAATGCCGGAAAATGGCGGAGAAGTCCATCGAGGACGGCAGTGCCTTCCACACCTTCGAGAAGATGGTGACGGCCCAGGGCGGCGATGCCAGCGTCCTCTCCGACTACTCGAAATTCGCCCAGGCCCCCTATAAAAAGGACGTGGTGGCGGAGAAATCCGGCTACATCACCCACATGGACGCAGAGGCCATCGGCGAGACCAGCGTCATCCTGGGGGCAGGCCGGGAGACGAAGGATGCTCCCATCGACTTCTCCGCCGGGCTCCATCTCGTGAAAAAGTACGGGGAAAGGGTGGAGAAGGGCGAGACCATCGCCACCCTCTTCACCTCGAATGAAAACATGCTAGCCGAGGCGGAGAAGAACTACGAGAAGGCCATCACCATCGGGGACGCGGCGCCTGAAGCACGGCCCCTGGTCTTTGCCCGGGTGGAAAAGACGGGCGTGGAGCGCTATTGATTTCAGCACATCTCAGCCAGGAGGGATTCCTATGACAGACAAGGAGCTTATCGATACTGCGATACGCTATCGCGAAAATTCCTATTCCCCCTACTCGAAATTCAAAGTGGGGGCGGCGGTCCTCACAAGGAGTGGAAAGGTCTACGGCGGCTGCAACATCGAGAACGCCAGCTACCCCGTGACGAACTGTGCCGAGCGCACCGCCATCTTCAAGGCGGTCTCCGAGGGCGAAAAGGACATCGAGGCCATCGCCATCGTAGCAGACACCCCCGGTCCCTGCGCCCCCTGCGGCGCCTGCCGCCAGGCCATCGCCGAATTCAAAATCCCCCGCACCATCATGGCGAACCTGAAGGGCGACACAAGGGTCGTGAGCCTCCAGGAGCTCCTCCCCTTCGCCTTCTCCGATTCGGATATGTAAGCTTCTAAAATCCACATACGCATACCAAAAAAGCGAGCCCCTAGCGAAACTTTCGCAAAGGGACTCGCTTTTTCTGGAATACAGTACCGACGCCAGAGACCCGGCAGAAATTTTCGAGGTTTCGAGGTATCTATCATTTTTCCACAAAATCTGCTATACTTTTATTGTATGTGAGGAAATATTATGAATACATTCCAGCACTTTCTAAAAGAAAATCGTTCAAAGATATACGAAGCAGCCTACAAGAATTGTAAGCATGATTCCGATGGACATTGTTTGTTTCCAAAAGATGATGAGTGGATGAACGATAATGTCTGGGAGAAAGATAATAGCCATTTGCTACACTCACATCATTCCCGCCATAAAAAGGACATATAAAAATTTCGATAATTTGTACAATTCTACAAAGGAAAACGGCGAGTCCATAGCGAAACTTGTACGCAAATGGGCTCGCCTTTCTTATTTCTTGTGTCAGATTGGAGGTAATTTTATGCGACAAAGCGAAGAAGGCTTTACCCTCATCGGTCTCTTGATCGCCGTCGCCATCATCGGTGTCCTGGCGACCATTGCCGTGCCGAAATTCACCACCGCCATGACGGCGGCAAACACGGCGAAGGTGCAGGCGGATCTCTCCACTCTGGACACGGCTATCGCCACTGCCCGTATCGAAACGGGAACAGAGCCCGCGGATCTCAATGCTCTTTCGGACTATGTAAGCGACCTCGATAATCTGAAGCCTCCCAAGGGAAAGGTCTACATCGAAGGTACGGCACAGGACGTCCCTGCAACAGTCTACTCTGTTACCCCTACAAATGGTGAAGCACGCGCCACCCTGGGGAAACATGTAGCCTCCGACTTCTATAAGTCAGCGGCAGCAACGACAAAATGAAGCATTCGCTTTCCTGGTTCGTAAAAAAGGAAGGGCTGCCTCTCCTCACCCTCTCCATCCTCTGTTCCCTTGTTCCCGTGCTCACAGGTCGCGTGGATACGCCTGCAGCACTTCTTCCACTCTTTGTGGGGCTCATTCTTCTTTCCTGGCAGGATATCACCCGAGGAATCCTTCCAGATCGATTGCAGTTCCCCCTCGCCCTCTACGGCCTCCTGATCGCAGCCCTGAAGGCTGGCGGCTTCCCCTTGGATACCCTGCTGGCCTCCCTCTTGGGGGCGCTTTTCCTCCTGGTTCTACGCTATGTCACAAAAGGCGGCCTGGGCCTTGGCGATGTGAAGCTTGCCGCCCTTCTGAGCCTCTATCTCGGCACAGCCGGCCTCATCCTGGCAATGCTTCTTGCCTTTGTGACAGGAGGAGCCATTGGCGGGCTGCTCCTCCTCACAAAGCAAAGGAAACGCAACGAAACCATCCCCTTCGGCCCCTTCCTCGCCCTTGGAGCCCTGCTTTCCCTCCTCTTCGGCAATACCCTTATCGACTGGTATCTCTCGGTGTTCTTAGAATAAGCAGCAAACCATCCATATAACGCTACTGTAAAAAGGAATGATAATCGTCATGAAGAACAATGAGCCCGAATGTGTCCCTCTTTCCCCTCAAGACTACACGGCTCTTCTGGAAGAAATATACGACAAGGAGCTTCTTCGCGTCGCAGAGGAACGTTTGCAGGACTATGATCCAAAGAACACCATATCTTGGGAAGATGTCGCAAAGGAGGGCGGACTTGATCTAAAAGCCATGTCTACGAAGAATATCGAGAAAAACTAATCACAACGACGCAGAAAGGTGCCGCAATAAAATGCTTTCGCATTTCATTGCAGCACCTTTTTGTCGTGCTGTCCAGCCGGAAATTTATTTACTCATCGTCCGCAGGAGCCATTCCCGTAGGACCAGGGCGTGGTTTTGCTCCGTGTTCTTTGCGGCGTAAAGGAGCGTCACATTTCCTTTCTCCAGCCATTCCTTGCATTTCTTGGCGAAGGCCAGGGCCTCCTCCCGGCCTGTGAGCTCCTCCACGTAGGCTTCGGAGAAGCCCTCGAAGGGGAGCTCGCCGTGATGGTAGAGCGTCCTAAGCTCCTTTGAGGGGGTGATTTCCTTTGCCCAGACATCATGGACGAGATTTTCTTTCTTGATGCCTCTCGGCCAGAGGCGGTCGGCGAGAACCCGCACGCCGTCCTCTGGGCTGGGGGCCTCGTAGACCCGTTTGATACGAAGTGTTCCCATGCTATCCTCTCCTTTTTAAAGTGTCCCCAGTGCCTCTGTCATCAGATCCGCCAGGTATTCTGCCGTGGGGAGGATCGCCTCCTCGTCCGCGTGGAATTTTGGATTGTGGTTTGCCACGATATCGCCCGTGCTCACGAGGATGAAGGCTCCCTTGTACGTTTCATGGTAGTAGGCGAAGTCTTCGCCCGCCATCCAACCGGGGGGCGTGACTGCGGGGATTCCTCGCTTTTCGGCGACGCGCCTTGCAAGAGCAATGCAGCCTGCCTCGTTATTTGTCGCGGGCGGGCCCTCGTGCCACTCGATTTCCGCCGTCATGCCATGGGCCTCGGCGAGCTTTTCCGCCTGGGTGCAGAGGGCCTCCCGGACGAGGGCACGGTCCTCCTTCCCCATGGTGCGGGTCGTGCCCTCCACGAGGGCCGTCTCCGGGATGACATTCCAGGTATTGCCCGCCTCCACATGGGTCACGCTGACGACGGCTGGGGAAAAGGGGCTGATGCGCCTAGAGACGATGGTCTGGGCCGCCAACACGAACTCGCTGGCGACGGGAATCGGGTCGAGCCCTGCGTTCGGCGCCGCCGCGTGGGTGCCTTTCCCATGGAAGCGAAGGACGAAGCGATCGACACTCGCCGTCACCGCCCCCTCCTTGATGCCGAGGGCCCCCTTCTCCACGAAGGGAACCACGTGAAGGCCGAATATGGCCTCTACCCCATCGAGAGCTCCAGCGTCCATGACGACCCGAGCGCCGCCAGGAGCCTCCTCCGCCGGCTGGAAGAGGATGCGCACCGTGCCCGGGAGCTTTTCCTCCCGCTCCTTCAGAAGAAGCGTCGCGCCGAGGACGGCCGCCATGTGGAAGTCATGGCCGCAGGCATGCATCTTGCCCGCATGCTTTGAGGCGTAGGGGAGCTCCGTATTTTCCTGCACGGGCAGGGCATCAATATCCGTCCGAAGTGCCACAATAGGCTCCCCGCCTCCGATTTCCGCCACGAGACCCGTCTTCAGCGGGTACTCCGCAATCCTGACGCCTGCTCGCTTCAGAGCCGATCGGATATGGGCCGTAGTGGCCTCCTCCTCATAGGAGAGCTCCGGATTGGCATGGAACCACTCGTATTCCTCCCGCAGATAGCTTTCCCAATTTATCTCGCTCATGCTGTACCCCTTCCCACTGCTCTTTATCGCTCCAGCAGATACTTCATATAGGTCTTCTTGACCTCGGACTTCTTGCGCTTGCTGATGGGACAGTGGACGCCCCCCTCCAGCACCATGTCCTCCTCCTGCATGTCCTCCACCTTGTCCATATTGATGATGACCCGGTGATAGCACTCGATGAAGGCGGGATTGCCCAAGAGCAGCCCCGCCAGCTTTTCATAGGTCCAGCTAGGGGCGAGCTTCCGCTCCCCATCCACTAGGGTCAGGTGGACGCGCCTGTCACTCCTCACCTCACAGGAAATAATCTTGTCCAGGGGGACCTCAGCCATTACCGCCCCATCCAGCTCCACGGAGATCTGGGCGCCGCTTCGCACCATGCGCCGAAATACCCGCTCCATGGCCTCCACGAAGGCTCCCTCATCCTCGGGGCGAAGGGGCTTTAGGAAATAACCATCGGCAAAGACCCGATAGCCCTCCAGCATGTACTCCTCGCTCGTCGTCAGGAAGATAAGCCCCGCGTTTTCGTCCATAGAGCGGATATGTCTTGCCGCATCAATCCCCGTCAGCTTTGGCATACAGATATCGAGGATTGCGAGGGAATACGCTCCCTTTGAAAACTCCTCCAGGAACTCCCGGGGCTCTGCAAACAGGTCGATCTGATAGGCCTTTGCTATCTCCGGGAAGTGCCCTGCGAGCAGTCGCCTTAGATATTCCTCCGTCCGCTCCAGCTCCAGCCTCTCGTCGTCCACAATGGCGATTTTCATCCCCTTCACCTCCCTTTGCTCTTTGCATTTCTAATGTTTTCATGATACGATTACAGTGCATTCCAACACACATCCGAACCGTTGGCACACCTATTCCAGATTACTTTAAATATAGCACTCAAACTTCGCACCCCAAAAATCGCTCTATCACCTTATGGATAGCCGTACT
>CAMCRT010000005.1 GCA_945877355.1 uncultured Mitsuokella sp.
AGCTGCCCCAGAAGAAGATGGCCATATTCACCTGCATGGACACGCGGCTCACGGAGATCCTGGAGCCCGCCATGGGCATCGGCCGCGGGGACGCGAAGATCATCCGCACGGTGGGCAACTATCTGACGGGGGAGTTCGACACGGTCATCCGCAGCCTTATGGTGGCCATCTACGAGCTGGGCGTGGAGGAAATCTTCGTAGTGGGCCACTATGAATGCGGCATGGCAAAGACCACCGCAACGAGCCTCGCCGCCGCCATGCGGGAGCACGGGGTCGCTGAGGATGCCATCGAGAAAGTCCACGAGGAGCTGGAGGCCTGGGCCAATGCCTTCAAGGACCCGGTGGAAAATGTCCGGGACGCGGTGAAGAAAATCGCCGCCAATCCCTATATCCCCAAGACCATAAAGGTCCACGGCCTCATGATCCACCCCCGCACAGGAAAGCTCGACGTGGTGGCAGACGAATAAGCTCATAGACAAAAAGATGCCCTATATGCAGCCACCGCTGCATATAGGGCATCTTCTTATTTCAATCCCGATACTTGTACTGACCTTCGGACAGCCTAAAATCCCTCAGTCGCGCTTGACCTTTGCTTCACCGAAATAAGCAATCCAGCGCTCCAGAATTCTTGCTCGATTCTTCCGCAAATAGCGAAGCATCTTGGACATATCCTTTCGGTCAAGGCTTCCTGTATCACTTGCGAGCTCAACTCCGCGCCCCGTTATCCAAAACTTCGTGGCATTTTTCTGTGGGGTCTTGGACACATGCACATGCACCGGCTCCTCGCCATCTGCTATCCAGAAGTAAATCGCATATCCCAAATACTCACTCAGCGCGTCGGGCATGGGCCTCACCCTCCTCCCGGTAATCATCCCACATGATGGATTCATTATCGCGGAGATATTCCTCCATCTCCAGGAGCTCCTGCTCGGAGAAGCCATAGGTGCGGTCGCAAACTACGTCGGGAAGGCGCCACTCTGCGAAGGCCTTTACGTCCTTCTTTCGTTCCACACGGACGCTCAGATTCCAGCCGCCATCCCGGTCCTCATACTCCTTCGTGATGTAATACATCCATGCATCGCCCTGCACGTAGTCCGTTGCGTATAGCATATTGCCTCTCCCCTTTTTTACTCTGTCGCCTTTCTGACCCTCGTACCTTCACTGGCACACTACGCCAAGAAGTGCTGCAAAAGCCTCTCTAGGCTCTCCTGGTCTTTTGCGGCCATGGTCTCCCGGGCGGAGTGCATGGCGAGGATGGGGACGCCGATATCGGTGGCGCGGATGGAGAGGGCGGCGGAGAGCATGGAGCCTATGGTGGAGCCGCCTCTGGCGTCGCTGTGGTTCACGAAGTGCTGCCAGGGAACCCCTGCCGCCTCGGCGAGGGCCCTGACAATCGCCACGGACTCCGCATCGCCCGCGTAGGACTGGCTCGCCGCCTGCTTGATGGCAAAGCCGCCTCCGAGGACCGGGTGGAGCTTCGGGTCCATATTGCTGACGTAGTTCGGATGGGTGGCGTGGGCCACATCCACGGAGAGGAGGAAGCCCTCTGCGAGGGCGGGCTCCAGCGCCTCCGGATTGCCGAGGGCCTCGTAGATCCTCGTGAGGACGGAGCGCAGGAGATTTCCCGCCGCCCCCTGCTTCGTGCGGCTGCCGATCTCCTCATTGTCAAAGCAGGCGATGAGCCGCAGGCCCCTAGCCCCCTCCGTAGCGCAAATGCCCGAGAGGCAGGCCACGACGGAGGTCAGATTGTCAAGGCGCGGGGAGGAGAGGAGCTCGCCCCAAAGGCCAAGCTGCGTGCCCTCCTCCACCGGGTAGGTCAGAAGGTCGTAGGAAAGGATATCCTCCTCTTCTGCGCCGATTTCCTCTGCGAGCCAGGACAGGAAAAAGTCTCTCTCGTCCTGACTTTCCTCATTCTCCCCTTCATCCGCGTCCCCCAGCAGCGTGGCCAGGGGGAGCAGCTGCTCCTGGACCTTGAGCTCGCCCTTTGTATTGACCTCCCGGTCCATGTGGATGGCGAGGCTCGGTATGGTGAGGATGGGCCGGGCTGCGTCAAAAAGGCGCACCTCCGGGGCGAAGGGGTCAGAGCCCCGCAGCACCACCTTGCCAGCGAGGGACAGGGGCCTGTCCAGCCAGGTGCGCAGCATCATGCCGCCGTAGGGCTCCACATTGAGGACGCCGTAGCCCGACTTTTCCATGGCCGCATTGGGCTTCAGGCGGAAGCAGGGGGAGTCCGTATGGGCAACAGCCATCCGAAGGGGCCCCGCCTCCCCCACCGTGAAGGCGACGAAGGCGGAGCCGTAGGCCCGAAGGAAATACTTTTCCCCCCGATTGAGATGAAAGGGCTCTCCCAAATTGATTTCCTGAAAACCCGCCGCCCTTAGCTCTTCTGCTGCCTTGGCGACCACGTGAAAGGGCGAGGGCGATGCCTTGATGAAGTCAAGGAGCCTCGATGCTTCTTTTTCCATAATCTATCCTCTAGGGCGTGAAGGTGACGGTCACCGTCGTGCCCTTGTCCACAAGTGTATTGGCTGAAATGCTCTGCTCGCTGGCTATGCCGGAGCCGGTGCTCTCAAAGCCCAGGCCCCGGTCCGCCGCCAGCTTCGCCGCCTCCCGCAGGCTCTTTCCGGCAAAGTCCGGCACCACCACCTTGCCGTCCGGCACCTCGCCCGTGTAGGTCGCCTTCGGCGCGGAGGGCTTCTTCGCAGGCTCCAGACCGGCGAAGGGATCGCTGGTGGGCTCGATGCGCATGTGGCGGAAAAGCTGGCTGAAGATGCGGGACGCCACCGGCGCCGCGATCTGGCCGCCGTAGTAGTCGCCACTCCGGGGGTCGTCGATGATGACGAGCACCGTCACCTTCGGATCCTCCACCGGGGCGAAGCCGCAGAAGGAGGCGATGTAGCGGCCCTCCATGTAGCCAGCACCGTTTTCCCGGATCTTCTGGGCCGTGCCCGTCTTGCCGGCGATGCGGTACCCCTTGACAGCAGCCTTCCTGCCACCGCCGGAGGAGACCACCTGCTCCAGGAGGCCCACGAGGGTCTTGTCCGTAGCGGAGTCCAGCACCCGGCGCACCTCCTGCTTCTCCCGCGACTCGTAGATGGAGCCGTCCGCATTCTTGACGGTCTTGACGATGTGGGGCTTCAGGAGGACGCCGTCATTGGCGATGGCGGAGACGGCGGTGATGAGCTGCAGGGGCGTCACGGCGATGCTCTGGCCGATGGACATGGTGGCGATATCCGAGTCCCGCATGTCGTCGGGATTAAAGAGGATGCCCGCCTCCTCACCGGGCAGGTCAATGCCCGTGATCTCGCCAAAGCCGAATTTCTTCGCGTACTCCGTGAGGCGCTCCGCCCCGAGGCGCAGGCCCACCTGGGCAAAGCCCGTGTTCAGGGACTGCTTCACCACGTCGGTGAAGGTCACGGTGCCGAAGCTGGTGCCGCTCCAGTTCTGGATGCGGCGACCGGAGACCATGACATAGCCCGGGTCCACAAAGACCTGGTTTGGCGTGACCACCTTTTCCTCCAGGGCCGCACCTGCCACCACCGACTTGAAGGTGGAGCCTGGCTCGTAGACCATGGAGACGGCCCGGTTCTTCCAGACGTCCGGGCTGTAGTCGCCGAACTTATTGGGGTTGTAGGAGGGGCGGGACGCCATGGCGAGGACCTCTCCCGTCTTCGGGTCCATGACGATGCAGGTGATGCCCGCTGGATTCGTCTCCGCCACGGCCCTGTCAAGCTCCTGCTCCACGATGAACTGGATCTGGCTGTCGATGGTGAGCTCCACGCTCTTGCAGAACTCCCCACCATGATCCCGGCGGCTGGAGAAAATGGAGTCGAGGATGGGCCGGCTCTGGCGGTCCGTCGTCAGATACTTCTCCTTGACCTCCCCCTTCAGGAGGCTGTCCATGGCCTGCTCCACGCCGTCGAGGCCCTTGTCGTCCGTGCCCACGAAGCCCAGCACATTTGCCGCCAGGGCATCGTTCGGGTAGTAGCGCTTCGCCTCGTCCCGGAAGCCCAGGCAGTCCCCGTACTTCTTCTCCCGGATGAGCTTCTTGACCGCCTCATACTCCGTGTTTTCCATACGGCGCTTCACCCAGACGAAGCCGCCCCCCACGTCGATATCGCTCTTGATGGACTCTTCCGTCATGCCGAGGAGCGGCGCAAGATCCGCTGCCAGCTCATCGGCATCCTTCACGTGGTTCGGGTCCACGTAGAGAGACTTCGTCATGGTGGAGACAGCCAGCTCCCGGCCCGTCCGGTCCGTGATGGTGCCCCGGGGGGACTGGATGATGAAGTCCACGCCCACCTGCTGGCGCATGCGCTCCCCTAGCTCCGAGCCCTGGACGATCTGGAGCCAGGCATAGCGCAGTATGATGATGAGAAAGAGGGCGAGGAGAACACCCGCCATGATGACGATGTTCCGCTGGACCCTTCTATGCGTCCGTATCATGACGGATTGCCCTGGCCACGGGTGCTATGGACGAGGAGCGTGTCCCGGAGCTTTCCTTCGATGGCCACCAGCTCCTGCTCTGCCGCCTGGCGCTTCGCCCGGCCCTCCTGCTGGATGCGCACCGTCTCCCCGATGGTGTGGATGAGCTTTTCGTTGACCTCCCGCACCGTCTCGATATCCACGACGCCCCGCTCGTTTTCCTGGGCGACGCCGATGGAGTTCTGCTCCAGGAGCTCTGCATTCCGCTTCAGGAGGTCGTTCGTCGCGTCACTTACCTTCTTCTGCATGGCCAGCACCTCCGCCTGGGCCTGGAGGCCGAGGGCGATGACGAGCTGGTTCTTCCACAGGGGTATGGTCTGGTAGATGGCAGTCTGGACCCGATCGATGAGGGCCTTGTCGTTGTTCTGGATCAGGCGGATCTGGGGCGCCGTCTGGATGGCGATGGTCTTGCTGATCTTCAGGTCATGGACCTTTTTCTCAAAGCGATCCACCGCCTGGGCGTAGTCGGCTACCACCTGCACCGCCATGGGGTCTCCCTTTGCGGCGGCCTCCGCCTGAAGCTTCGGCAGCGTCACCTCCCGGAGCTCCTTTATCTTCTCCTCGCCGGCCCGGATGTAGATCTCCAGATCCTTGAAGTAGGACACGTTCTCCTGGTAGAGCTTGTCGAAGCGCACCACGTCCTTCATCATGCGGAGGCGGGACTGCTCCAGGGCCCCGGCGATGCGGTCCACCTGGACGGAGAGCTTGTCATAGCCCTGCTTCATGTCGTCCGCTTTCTTCACGAGGGAGCCCACGATAGGGATTTTCGACAGGAAGCTCTCGCCGCCCCCGTCGAATTTCTTCACCTCCGTCACGAGGCCAGAAAGGAGCTGCCCCGCCTCCCCCGCGTCCTTCGTGCGGACCTCCGCCAGGATGCTCTCGGAGAAATCGGCGATCTTCTTCTGGGCAGGCGCACCGAAGGAAAGGACCGACTCGCTGTTCGTCAGGTCGATATCCTCCTTGATCTTCGCCACTTTGCCCCGCTCCTCCTCAGAGAGGGCGCTAATCGCCTCCTCCACGGGGACGAGGGAGACCTCCTCCTGCGGGGGCGGCGCCGCCTCGCTCTTCTTTGCCTTCATCAGGTCCTCAAGACTTACCTCTGCCATACTCTGCTCCTTTTCTCTCACAAGCCGCGAACTCAGCCGCGCATATATCCTCGATAATAATCATTGACCGGCATGACGAGATATCGCAGCCCCTCGATGATGCCCACGAAGGTCGGAATCGACGACCAGAAAAAGGCGGCATAGACGAGCCCCAGTGCTGTCTGCCCCCGGTAGAAGCGATGGACGCCAAAGGTACCGAGAAAAATCGCCAGAAGGCCGCATATGACCTTGTCCTTGATGATGCGGGAGCGCATTTCCGCTGGGAGACCCTCCCCCTGCTCGAATATGGCCACGCGATTTTCCTTCGGCCGGATTTTCCGCCCGCCCCGATTGACAGGCGGGCCCGCCGGATTCTCTGCAGAGGCTTCCTCCACCGGCGGCTCCTCTGTCACGATGGTAAAATCCTCCGTATCCAGGGCTCCATCTGCCTTCATGGTCTCCTTGAGCACGTCGATTTCCACGTCCACATCGAGAAGCTTCGTGTGGAGGAGCCGGGAGAATTCCGCCTCATAGGCCTCGTCGAAGGAGAAGAGGGCCGCCTTGATCCGCGCCTTCGTCTCCGCCACCTTGCCGCCGGTGACCCCTGTCGTCTCCAGCTCCAGGTATTCCTCTGCAAGAGATGCCGCCCGATCCTGATACGTATCCGAGAAGCGGCGGGCCTGAGGGAGGAGCTTCGGGTGGGCCGATAGATAGGCAAACATCCGCTGGGCGATGTCCTGCAGCTTGTCCAGCTGGATGCAGAGCTCCGTATCCTGCAGGTCCTTCCGCACCGCCTCAATGCGGTGATAATCCTCCCGTGCCTTGTTGAAAATCGTCTGGGCGAGCTCTGCCTGCTCCTTTGATAGTTCCTTCCCAAAATCGAGCGCCGGGAGCTTTTCCTTTTTCCGATGGGTAAGCTCATAGATGCCAAAGCCGGTCAGGGCGAGCCCCAGGATGAATATGCCGCCGCCGGCCGCAGCATATCCGCTCATAAAGCCTCCCAAGCCCATGAGCAATGCAAAAATGCCCCCCACAAAGGAAACCAGACTCTTCACGATCGTAAACAAAGCAACGCCTCCTCTTACGTGTATTCCTACTGCCATTATACCAAACTACAACACGCCGCGCCACTGAAAGAACTTCGAAAAGAAAAAGTCCCCAGCAACTTTGCCAAGGACTTCCTCTTCAAAATCTATTATGCAGCTTTCTTCGCTTCCTCCACCACATGGATGCGGCCCACGGTCACGTCGAAGGTCTTATGGGCGCTCAGATACTGGGCGAGGATTTCCTCCGGGGAGGCGTACTCTCCGACGACCTTTGCATTTTTCAGCATGTCGAAGGCATCGCCGCCGGACTTTGTGAAGTCATTCGTGGCGACGGTGTAGGTCTTCGAAAGGTCGATAGGCGTGCCGCCGATCTTGATATCCGAGACCCGCTCCCCCGCTTTCTTTGACCGGTCGAGGGTGAAAGTCACGCCGCTCACCTGCTGGAAGCCGCCGAAGGACTCGGGGGTATACTCCACGGAGTGCTCCAGCACCGCCTTCAGCTCCGCCCCCGTGAGGGAGAGCTTCACCACCGTGTTGCCGAAGGGGAACATGGAGAGGAGATCCTCCTCCGTGATACTCCCCTTCGGCAGTCCCTCCCGGATGCCGCCGCCATTCTGGAGGGCCACATCGGCCCCCGTCGCCTCCCGCAGGGCGTCCGCCACCAGATTGCCGATTTCCGTCTCCTCGCTCCGGAGCTTCTCCCGCTCTGCGGGGAAGGCCTTCGGGCTCTTTGCCTTCACCTGCTGGAAGGTGGCAGCATTTTCCTTTTCGAGTTCTGAGAGAGCCAGCGTCGCCGCCTCATCCGGCTTCACTGCGGTGAGCCCCTCCTTATCCAAGAGGCTTGCCTTCTTGCTGGCGAGGGCGTGGTCCTTCACCACCAGCTCGATCTCGCCGATGGAGTAGTCATGCCAGCCCGTCTGGCAGATGAGGGTACCCCCCACCTGGAGGCCCTCCGGCAGGCGGGTATGGCTGTGTCCGTCGATGATGAGGTCGATGCCCGGCACCTCCTCGGCGATGCGCTTCGAGGTGAACTCGGAGCTCTCGTCGAGGCCCATGTGCATGAGGCCGATGACCACATCGTTGCGGCTGCGAAGCAGGGCGACGGCCCGCTTTGCCGCCTCCACCGGGGTCTCGAAGGCGATGTCCTTCACATTCGCCGGTGCCGTCTTGTAGGCAGCCTCCGGCGTCGTCAGGCCGAAGACGGCGACCTTCACTCCGTCCAGGGTAAATTCCTTATAGGCGGGAAAGACATGCTCGCCGGTGCTCTTCACCGTGATATTCGCGGAGAGCACTGGGAAGTTCAGCGCCGAGGCCAGCTCCGTCAGCCGATCCGCCCCGTAGTTGAAGTCGTGGTTGCCCGGCACCATGGCATCGTAGCCGGCGATGTTGAGGAACCGCGCCATGGCCATGCCATGGGTCACGTTGACCTCCGCCGTCCCGTGGAAGGTGTCCCCCGCGTCGAGGGCCAGTGTGTCCGCGTCCTTATCCTTCGCATCGCGAAGCACGGCCGTCAGCACCCCCATGCCGATGGACTTGCCCCCATCGTCCGTGTCCTTGATGCGGGCGTGCATGTCATTCGTGTGGTAGATATGAATATGGACGCCATCGCTCTCCACGGAGGCCAGCCCCGTGGCAGGAATCGCAAAGATAGAGGCCGCAAAAAGCACCGCAGCCCCCGCACCTCGCAGCTTGGATAGGAAGGAACTCACAGACCATTCTCCTTTCAGCAACATAAAAGATAGTGTATGCGCCGTATACCCTGCACTCACCACGTCTCCGCAAGCGACCGTGCGCTTATCTGCCTAATTACCGGCCTCCATCTTAAACGCGCTCCGCTTGAACGAAAGATTCCGGCGGGGGGGCAGAACGCGCACTTTCCTCGCTTGCTACGCTTAACGGTTCGCGCAGGGTATACGACCATACTGCCCACTCAAATGCGTCTCTCACTTCTTGGAGCGCACAAACTTTACGGCGGAGAGGCCTGCCTTTGAGCCCTCGAACACGGCCTTTGAGACCTGCAGCAGTCCTCCCGTGCAGTCTCCTGCGGAGAAGAACCCGGGCACATTTGTGGCCATGTTCTCATCCACCTTGACATTCGCGCCCGCAAGCATCGCCCCGAGCTTCCTTGCAAGCTCCGTGGCGCCCGCTGTCCCGATGGCGAGGAACACGCCCTCCACTGGAATCGTCTCGCCATTTGCGAGCGTCACGCCCGCGACCCGGCCCTCGCCGGCGATGGCTGCGAGCTTTTCCCGATGGAGGATATAGCTCTCCGGGAACAACACCTGGGGCTCCACGCCATTTGTGAAGATATGCACCTCGCTGGCGTGGGGAGCCAGCACCTCCGCCTCGTGGAGGGCGTACTCGCCTGCTCCCACGACGGCCACCCGCTTCTGCCGGTAGAAGAAGGCATCGCAGACGGCACAGTAGCTGACGCCCTTTCCCTCCAGCTCCTGGATGCCGGGGATGGGCAGGGTCTTCCGGGAGGCGCCGGCCGCGAGGATGACGCTATCGGCCGCGAAAGTCCCATCCGTCGTCTCCACCGCGAAGCCCGCGGGCTCCATGGTGATGGCCAGCACCTCCGTTTTTACGTACTTGACGCCGAGGCGCTTTGCCCCCTCCATGCCCTGCTGAAAGAGCTCCTCGCCACCGATGGCCCTGGAGAAGCCATAGTAGTTCTCGATGAGATCCGTCTTCCCGAGGGCCCCGCTGTCCTTGTAGAGCACCGTGACCTCGAGGCCCGACCGCCTGGCGTAGAGCGCCGCCGACGTGCCTGCAGGACCTGCTCCTATTATCAAAATCTTTCCCATAGCTACCACCTCCCAAAAACGTGAATGTCCTTATTCTACGAAAAAGGCAATCCTCCGTCCGTGAGTGGCTTACCATGGAAAGCTAGATATTCGGAAGCTGCCAGTCGATGGGCTTTTCCCCCACGCTTTCCAGGAAGGCATTAACCCGGGAAAAGGGGCGGCTGCCGAAGAAGCCCCGATGGGCGGACAGGGGGCTCGGGTGGGGCGACTCCACGATGAAGTGGCGGGGATTCGTGATCATCGCCTTCTTGCGCCGGGCAGGGGATCCCCAGAGGATAAAGGCCAAGGGCGCCTCCCGCTCATTTAGGAGCTCGATGATGCGGTCCGTGAAGATCTCCCAGCCCTGCCCCTGATGGGAGCCCGCCGCGTGGGCCCGGACCGTCAGCACGGTGTTCAGCAGCAGCACGCCCTGCTCCGCCCAGGGCTTCAGGCAGCCATTGTTCGGGATGGAGCAGCCCAGATCCGTCTGGAGCTCCTTGAAGATATTCTGGAGGGAGGGCGGTGGCGGCACCCCCTCCTGCACAGAAAAGGACAGGCCATGGGCCTGTCCCTCCCCATGATAGGGGTCCTGCCCCAATATGACCACCTTCACGCTGTGGTAGGGCGTGTAGTGGAGCGCATTGAAGATCGCGTACATATCGGGAAAAACCTGATGGGTCCGGTACTCCCCGATGAGGAAGGCGCGAAGCTTCTTATAGTAGGGCTTTTGAAGCTCCGGCTCCAAAAGCTCCTTCCAGTCGTTGTGGAAAATCTCCATCTCGTTTATGCCTTCTCCCGGGAAAGATACTCGTAGGTGCAGTCCTTCCCCCGGCGGGAGGAGACCAGCGAAAAGCCCTCGATGGGCGGAAAGAACACATCGGCCTTATAGTGCTCCGGAAGCCTCGTCAGATAGACCTCCCCCGTATAGGGCAGGAGGCTCTCATAGGTCTTCGCCCCGCCGATGCACCAGATCTTGCCCTCCTCATGGGCGACCCGGAAGGCTCCGAGCACCCGCCAGAGCTCCGCCGTATCCTTCACGACCGTGAAGCCCCGGCGCTCCTTCAGCGTCGTGGACAGCACGATATTCGTCCGCCCCACGAGAGGCGCGCCCCCCGGCAGGGACTCCAGCGTCGCCCGCCCCATGATGACGGCGCCTCCCATGGTCAGCCGGCGGAAATGCTCCATGTCCTCCCGATTGTGCTCCAGGAGATTTCCCTCATAGCCGATGCCCCCATCCGCATCGACGCTCACGATCATGGAGAGGGGGAAGGGCTCGCTGAGCTCCGCCGAGGGATGGACGCCCTCCATGGAGAGCTGCCCCAGGATCTTTTCGATGGGGTCCCCATCGATGACGATATGGGGAGCGATGTCAAAGAGGGGCCGCAGGACGAAGGCCCGCTCCTTCATGTAGGGATGGGGCAGGATCGGGTCCGTCGTCCGGCGGAGCCCCTTGATGAGCAGGAGGTCGATATCGATGGTCCGAGGCCCCCAATGCTCCTCCTTTGACCGGTCGCGGCCGAGCTCCGTCTCGATTTCCTGGCACTTCGCGAGGAGCATCTCCGGGGAGAGCTCCGTGGTGATGCAGGCCACACCGTTGAGGAAGGGCCCTTGGTTAAGATTGCCCCAGGGCTCCGTCTCATAGAAGGGCGACACCTCATGCAGCGTCGTCTTGGGAAGTGCAAAAATCCTGCGGAGAGCCCGCCTCAGCTGCTCTCCTCGATTGCCAAGATTTGATCCCAGTCCTAGATAACACGTGTACATGCTGCATCCCCCTTCTCTCGTACAATACTTGCCGCCACATCCTCAAAAGCTCCGCCTATGGGGGCGGAGGGCTTGTGGAGCGTGACGGCGACTCGCTGGACCTTCGGAAAGTCCGCCAGGACCTCCTCCGCAATGCTTTCCGCCACCGCCTCGATGAGGTTTCGCGGCGTGCCCTCCACAATATTCTTCACCGATGTATAGACCTCGGCATAATTCACCGTATCGGTGAGATTGTCTGTCTTTCCTGCTTTCTTCAGGTCTGTAAAAAGCGTGAGATCCACGAAAAATTTCTGCCCCTTTTCCCGTTCCGCGGGAAGGCAGCCGTGGAAGCCATAAAACTCCATTCCTTTTATCTCTATTCTATCCATGTTTTTCTATTGTATCCATCCATTTCCATTTTCCTGGGCGCACCCTTTCTTTATTGCGCCCCATTCCTTTTCTTCAAAATCACATCCGTCATGCGGCACATGCGGGTGATCTCCTTCACATCGTGGACCCGCACGATGGAGGCCCCCTTCATGGCGCCGATGACGCAGGTGGCCCCCGTCGCCTCCAGCCGCTCCCCCTTCGGGAGGCCCAAGGTCTTTTCGATGAAGCTCTTGCGGCTCGTGCCGAGGAGCAGGGGATAGCGCACCCCATCGAGGTCAAGGAGCTCCTCCTGGCGGGCCAGCACCTCCACATTCCCCTCTGCATCCTTGCCAAAGCCGATGCCCGGGTCGAGGATCAGATTGTCCCTAGGGATGCCTGCCTCGTCTGCCAGCGCAATCGTGCGGCGGAAGAAGTCCTGCATGGAGGCGATGATGTCCCCCGGGTACTCCGTGCCGTTCTGGTTGTGCATGACGACGATAGGGAGCTGCGCCTCCGCCGCCACTTTTGCCATCTCCCCCGGCTCCTCTCTATACTGGAGGCCCCAGATATCGTTCAGGATATGGCAGCCCGCCTCGGCGGCAGCCTTTGCCGTCTCCGCCTTGAAGGTATCCACGGAGACAGGCACAGGGCACTCCCGGAGCACCGCCGTCAGGAAGGGCATGAGCCGCTCGATTTCCTCGGCGGCAGGCATGACCTGGAAGCCCGGACGGCTGGACTCGGCGCCGATGTCGATGATCTCCGCGCCCGCCTCTACCATGTCCTCCATGTGGGCGAGGGCCTTGTCCACCGTGCTCCACATGCCGCCATCGGAGAAGGAGTCCGGCGTCACATTGAGGATGCCCATGATGGTGGTATGCTCCCCGAGCGTCAGCTCCTTCCCATCCCGGAAGCGGTAATGCCGGGTCGGGCGCACATCCTTTTCTCTCATGTATTCTCTCCTCCAATCAGATGATAGGCCTGGGACAGGAGCGCCGCGTCCTCCCGGAATACGCCCGTCTGGTACGTGGTCATGGTGCGGGCCCCATGGGCGAGCTCGCCCCGTATCATCATACAGAGCTGCTGGGCCTCCAAGCTCACGAGGACGCCCCGGGCGCCGAGGTCCTCCGCGATGGCCGCAGCGACCTCTCGGGTCAGCCGCTCCTGCAGCTGGGGCCGGTGGGAAAGGCAGCGCACCAGCTCCGTGAACTTCGAGAAGCCCGCCACCCGCCCGTCCTTCGGCAGATACACGAGGCTCGCCTCCCCGAAGAAGGGGACGAGATGATGCTCGCAGATAGAGTAGAAGGGAATGCGGCGCACCGCCACGAGCCCATCGGAGCCAGAGGCGTAGGTCTCGCCCCAGAGCTCCTTCGTGTCCTTCCCCAGCCCATCGAAGAGGAAGGCGAACATCTTCGCCACCCGCTCCGGGGTCTTTTCCATGCCGAGGGCCTCTATATCCACGCCCATTGCCGACAGAAAATCCTCCATCGCCCTTTGCGCCCGTTCCAAGTCCTGCAAAAACATCCCTCCCCCATGAGTAAATCTTCCTAATATTATAAGAAAATTTATCCGAAAAAACAACAAGTTTCGATAAGTTCTTTACAAATTCTTTGGCTTTTTATCGCATGGAGATTGCTCCCACTGGACAATCCTCCATCACCTGGAGAGCGTCGTCCAGGGATCGGGCGGGAATCTCCTCCACCCCATGGAGCCGCCCCTTTTCATCCATAAAGAACGCCTCCGGCGCCGCTGCGACGCACATGCCGCAAACCACGCAGACGGAAGCATCGATCTGCGCTCTCATGCTCATCATCTCCAATAAAATAAGGATTGTCGCGTTCGGACAATCCTATTCTACAAAGGTTGGCTGGAAAATTGCAAGTGGCAGCGGCTCGTGCCTCAGACCGCCTCGCTTGCAAGCTGGAAGACATTCGGCGCGACCTCCGTCACGCCGTAGCCGGACTTGGAGAGAAGCCCACGGGTGAGTGCAGAGCGCAGGGCGTAATAGACGGTGCCGTCGCCCCCTGCCTCCGTCCAATAGTGGGAGTGCACATCCGCCTGACGCTCCCAGGTGACGGAGGTCTCGCTATTCTCCCTGGGGACATTGACCACATCGCAGGGCATGCCGTCGAGGCTGTTGCTGTCGAGGGCCTGGTAGGCGCGCAGGGTGCTGGCAAAGCTCTCCGCCCGCTCCTCGCCGAAGCGATAGGCGAGCTCCTTCAGCGTCTCCAGCCGTGCCGGATCCGCCGCCAGCAGGCGCGTCACAAGAGCCGCATAGCGGGACTCCACGCTCTCGATGCGTCCCGAGATCCACCCGTGGATATCATCGTGATCGATGGCCTCCTCCAGCGGTGTCGACACGTCGCCGAAATACTGGTCGAGCTCTCTTTCCTCTGCCCAGCCCTCCTCTACAGCTTTCTCCGCGATGGCGCGGACCCAGGCCTCCTGCACGCCGATCTTATCATACATCCGATAGTGAATCGGAGCTAAAAATGCACTCATGTCGTGCCCCTCCTCTTTCTTTCCTAGTGAACCTAGTATAGCAGAGGACGCGCCATCCTTGTGTAACCAGCGTTACAAAACGTCCTTTTCTTGAAAAAACCTCTGTTTCATACTATAATAGAAGACAGGAAACCGAGTGCGACTTCATAGGTGCGAACGCGCCGTCTGGCTTTGGGGAGGATTTGCCATGGGAACGTATACGTATGTCACGAAGAAGAAATGTCCCGTTTGCGGAGAGGAGACGCAGGTCGTAAAATTGCGCTCGCGCCTCATGGTGGAAAAGACAGATGAGGACTACTGCGTCCACTACAAGGACGTGAACCCCTACCTCTACAAGATCTGGATCTGCGAGCACTGCGGCTTCGCAGCCGACGAGAACACCTTCACAAAGGGACTGCCCGCCCGCCAGAAAGAGATGATCCAGGAGCATCTCAAGGCCCATCCCGTGAATGTCCCCTTCAAGGAGGAGCTCACCACAAAGGACGCGGTGCTGGCCTACAAGCTGGGCCTGTTCTTCGAGGAGATGCGAAAGACGCCGCCCTCTGCCCGGGCCGGCCTCTTCCTGCGCCTCGGCTGGGTCTACCGCATCGCCGGCGATACCGAGAATGAAAAGCAGCAGCTCCAGAACGCCATAAAGCTCTATGACGAGTCGCTCGCCACGGAGCGCTACCCCATCGGCAACATGACAGACACCATGGCCATGTACCTCATCGGCGCCATGAGCTACCGCATCGGCGATCTCGAGAAGGCCACCCAGTACGTCTCCCGCATCATGGGGGATCAGAACGTCCGGGACACGGAGCAAAAGCTCTTCGAGCGCACCCGGGATCTCTGGCAGACCATCCGCGAGGAAAAAGAAGGCTGAAAAGGGCTACATGCGAAAAAGGCTATTTCCAGAAGAATGTTTCTGGAGATAGCCTTTTCTATTGGGTAGTATTTTATTTTCCGAAAACTGCAGCCAGGGCAGGTGCTCTGATGCGCTAGCCAAGGGCCTCCCTTTCCTGATGGAGGTCGGAAAGCGCCGTCTTGTCGAGGCGGAAATCCTCGAAGGAGTTGATGAGCCCCGAGTCGATCCCCTCCACCAGCTCCCGGATGACCTCGGGCTGGGTATAGTCCAGAGGCAAAAAGCATCCCTCCGCCCCATTGAAATGCTCCCGTATGGCATTCTGCGTCCTGCGGATATCGAGAGCAAGGCGGGCACGGGCGTGCTCATATCGCCGACCACTCCGCATATAGCCCAGGGTCGTAATCGCTCCCCAAATGATGAAGAACAGTGAGGTATAGGCCAGCGGAAGATGAAGGACGATGAGGATCTGCGCCACAAGGGCCAGCACACCGCCAGCTATGGTCCACCGCAGGAGGGAAGGCTCCTGCATACGCGAATCCATGAGCCAGAGATCGGCCAACACCGCGTACTTGTCCGCTACCGCTCCGAAATACGCCTCAAGCCGCCGCAGCTCCCGAAGGGTATCCTCCCGGGTCCCTGGCACCGGCGCCAGCTCCTTCAGCTGCACCTTTGGCGGCAGCACCACGTGCGCTACAGGTGTCGTATCCCGCTCGCCCGGCTTCACTTCCTCACCGCAGAAGAAACAGACCTCCCGATCCTTATCGAGACGGCAGCCGCACTTCCTGCAGATCATCCTCATCCCTCCCCTCATCTTTCGCCGCAGGCGTCTTTACCCCACGTGGACCTCCTCGCCCACGCGGAGCTCACCGCCCGTCAGCACTCTCGCCTTCACGGCGACCCGCGGCACAAAGAGGCTGCCGCGCTTTTCAATCCCGATGGTGGGCCTGGCCTCCGCCTCCACGATCTCCAGCGACGTGTCGCCGAGCTTCAGCGTTGCTCCCGCCACGAAGCCCTCGCTTGGTATGCCATCGATGACGATGTTCTCACCGAAGGCGCCAAACTTCACCAGCGTGCCGCCCCGCCTGAGGGTCTTGATCTCATCGAAGCTCAGGACATGCAGCAGCCCCGTCTCCATGCTGGCATCTCCCTCGATGCCCTTCCCCTCCATCAATACGACGGAATCCACCGATTCCTTTCCTGCGTCAGCCTCACGCCCAATGCAAAGCGCCTTTACCGAAATCATCTTGTACTCCCTGTCCTATCCCGCGCCCTGGCCCAGGATATCATAAAATAACCAATTAAAATGTATTATCTTATGGTATTCGACAGCGCCAGCCATTTTCCTCCTTTTGCTGCAGGCTATATGAAATTCTACCAGGAATACTCTCCAAGAAATAATTCGAGAAAAATTTTCAATAAGCTATTGATTTTCATTTTCAAGTATGCTATATTCTATACAGGCTTTCAAATGGGCCAAGGCGAGACGCGAGGAGGCGTAACGCAGCGGCCCAAAGCTCTCCTAAGATATAATACACAGCAGAGAAGCGACGCAGAAGTGTGCACTGGGAGCTGCTCACCCCAGGACACGCACCTTTGCGTCGCTTCCCTGTGTCTAAAAACAAATTCACAAAAACAGTTTTTGCGGCCGTCTCATTTTAAGACGGTTTTTCCTTGTAAAATCAATCTGGTATTTCCGGCAAATATCATTTATAATAAAGAAAAGACGGAATTACTCGACAGAAAAGGAAAGCTATATGGCAAGCATCGGAGAAAATATTCGTAATGCGAGAAAAAGTGCCGGTCTTACCCAAACAGAGCTTGCGCTAAAAACACAGCTTTCACGTTCCTATATTGGTGATATCGAGAAGGATCGCTATAATCCCAGTGTGGCGACGTTGAAATCAATTGCTGCAGCTACGAATGTACCTACAGAACAATTACTAACTGAAAATACTTCTCTTTCTACTCCGCCCCTTACGGACAGAGATGAACGTGACATACAAAAAAGGCTCCAGGCCATACTCAACGATCTTGAGCCAAAAACAAGCACGATTGACCATAACGGTCCCACCCCCTTGGATGAAGAGACGCGCGACCTCATTTACCTCGCCCTAGAGAGCTCCCTTCGAGCTGCCAAACAGATAGCGGATGCAAAAAGCACTCACAAGAAGTATCGACAGATAGACGATATCGCAACGCGAATAGGCAACAAGATACTCGAAGCAAGTCCGTCCGCCCAGATAGCCGTGAGCCAGATAATCGACAAGGACAGAGGGGAT
This sequence comes from uncultured Mitsuokella sp., assembly GCA_945877355.1. Taxonomy (GTDB): domain Bacteria; phylum Bacillota; class Negativicutes; order Selenomonadales; family Selenomonadaceae; genus AWVT01. Next base: position 17,137 of record CAMCRT010000005.1, read on the forward strand.
GGCGGAAAATAGTCAAAAAATCTAAACGCGTCGAATTCGACACCTTTTGTATAAGGAAAAGGAGGAAGCTTTGTGATAAAAGTGAATGGAACCATCAGCGCAAAAGGAGTAGATATACACGCTACCCTGTCCAGCAATCACAACGATTACATCTCTTTAACTGATATAGCGAAATACCGAGATGCTGACAATCCAAGATACATCATTCAAAATTGGATGCGTAATAAGAATACGCTTGCTTTCCTTGGTGTGTGGGAATCACTGCATAATCCGAAATTCGATCGTTCCAAATTTGATGAGTTGTTGAACCAGGCAGGGCTCAACGGCTTTGTACTTCGTCCGCAGGCCTGGATCGATAAAACACATGCTATCGGCATTACCTCGAAATCAGGTCGTTATGGCGGCACATACGCCCACAGCGATATCGCCTTTGAATTCGCCTCGTGGCTTTCCCCTGAATTCAAGCTCTACATCATCAAAGACTATCAGCGACTTAAGCAGGCCGAGAGCGACCACCTTTCACTAGACTGGTCGGCCCGCCGGGAAATCGCAAAGACAAACTACCGCTTCCATACCGATGCCATAAAGGAACACCTCCTAGACAAGAACCTCCCTGCAAGCTATATCAAGCGCACCTATGCTAACGAGGCTGACCTGATCAATGTGGCGCTTTTCGGCATGACTGCGCAAGAATGGCGTGACAAAAATCCGGACGAAAAAGGAAACATCCGGGATACTGCCGACATCAAACAGCTCATCATACTAGCCAATCTGGAAATGCTCAATGCCGCATACATAAAGGACAAGCTTCCCCAATCGGAACGGCTGAAACGCCTCCACGAAATCGCCATGGTGCAGATACAATCCATTGCAAATACGGCAAGCGCTAAAAGACTGGAGAATCGCTTTAAAACTGAATAGTCCAAGAGCAGACTAAGGAATTTCCCATCAAAGAGACGGCTTCACATCAGAAACCTCTGTGAAGCCATCTTTTTCAGTCCTGGGGCGGCCAGCCGCGATAGGTGTCCTCGTCCTCCCAATCGTCGGGGAGGCCCTTGACGATGAGGACGGGACAGGGGGCGCATTGGAGTACGTAGTGGGATACGGAGCCCACCACGAGGCTGTGGACCGTGCCGAAGCCCCGGCTGCCCATGACGATGAGATCCGCCGCCTCCTCCTCGGCCACCCGGGTGATGACCTCGCCGGGATTTCCCACCTCCACCCGAGAGCGGACGCGGATTTCCCGCGGCACGAGGCGCACCATATCCATGAGGAAATTATAGGCCGCCCCCGTGAGCTCGCTGGGGACGTAGCCCCCGAGGCTCACCTGCTCAAAGGCGCTGACATTCTTGTTGAGATCGATGGCCATGAGGAAGGTGATGTCCGCCTCCATGGTCTTGGCGAGGGATATGGCCTTCTGCACCGCCTTGAAGGCCTGGCCGGAGCCATCCGTCGGCACGAGGATGCGGCGGCACTCGATTTTCTGGACGGGCCTCCTTTGGATGTCCTCGATGATTTTCTGCGTATCGACTTCCCGGCTCATGCTTCCACCGCCTTTCGATAGGCCTCATGCTTCTCCTCCTGGCGGGTCCGCTGGAGGAGCGCCCGCCTCGCCTGGTAGAACCGCCAGACGAATACGAGCCCTACCACAGCCATGTAAAGGAGGAACGCCCCCAGCACCTGGGCGATGTCCGAGAGCCCTGCCCCTCGGGACACGATATCCCGCACGAAGTGATACTCCCAGGTCAGCGGGAAGAGGTGGGACACGGCCAGCACCCAGTCGGGAAGATACGATGTGGGCCCCGTGGGTCCGCCGAAGATGAAGCCGCCGGGGATGAAGAGGATCATGCGGGAGGAGGCGATGCCCGGGTTCGCAGCGCTCCAGCCGAAGAGCAGATTCATGACCCCCACCGTGGGGATAAAGAGCAGCTGCACCAGAAGGAACTTCCACAGGCTTCCCGTAAATACCAGGTCTCCTGTGACCCGCATGACCGCCATTCCCACCACGAAGGACACGAGCAGGAGAAAGCTATAGGGCAGGATCCTTGCCACCAGCTCCCAGGGATTGCCCGCAAGAAGCGTCTCCTCCAGCTCGTGGGTCAGTCGCAGCCGCGGCACCATGCCGATGGTGGCAAAGACGTAGAACATGGTTCCGAAGAAAAAGAGGAAGCCAAGCGTCTCGATGTTGTAGTTCGACCCGCTGGGGTTAAAGAGATCCCGCTCCGAAAGGCCCAGGCTGCCATGGATGCTGTCATTCGTGGAGCCCGTGTCCCCGGAGGCCGCAGCGTTGTCGAGGGCCACGAGCTGATTGAGTGCCACCCGCACGTCGGTGCTGTTGGCCGTGTTTGTGGAGTCGTAGTAGATGCCCACATTGGCCGCCACCCCCGTGTAGCGGCTCTTTTCCAAATCCCTGGGAAAGTAGACGACGGCCGTGGCCTTGTCCTCATAAAAGAGGGTGGAGGGGTCCACCGGCGTGTGGAGCACCGCCGTGACATGCATGAACTCCGAGGCGTCGATGGCGTTCGTCAGCTCCCGGGTGTAGGCGCTGTTGTCCAGATCGATGATGGCGATGGGCGCATCCTTTGCAATGTTGTCCGACAGCATGATGCCCAGCACCAGGGAGACCACCATGGCCACCATCATGCAGACCTTTTCATAGGGCATGCCCTGACCCGAAAAGAGAAAACCTGTCTCCGCCTTCAGTGCCGGGAGAAAGCCCCGCTCTGGCTCTTTACCGGAATGCACTATCCCTCACCCCTATCGTCATGCCGGGGAGGACGCCCTCCGTCGGCTCGATGTAGATGCGCACCTGGAAGGCGGATAGATCGGCCTGCCCCTTCTCCCGGGACTGCTTGAGATCTGCAAAGCCCGGGGCCTTCGATAGGAGCCGGACGGTGCCAGGCACCTCCTTCGCCCCTGCCACGGTGATGCCCGTGATGCTCATGCCCTCTGTGATATGGGAGGCCTGCTCCTCGCTCACGTAGATATCGTAGTAGCTGCGGTTGCTCTCCAGCAGCACCACCGGAGTGCCGGCCGCGACCATCTCCCCTTCCTTCGCCAGGAGCTTCAGGATCTTCCCGTCCTCCGGGGCCCGGAAGGTCAGGCGGCCCTTCGTCACGGTGAGCTCCTGGAGCTGGACGGCGAGGGCCTTCCGCTGGGCCTCGAGGGCTGCGATGTCGTTCGTCATGTTGCCGGCAGCCGCCCGCTCACTGGCGATGGTGGGGAGGTTCAGGCTATCCGTCGCCCCATCCTGGGCCCCTGCCAGGAGCTTCTCGAGGAGCTGCTGCTGGGCACTCACATTGGCACTGGCGACGGAGAGGGCCGTCTCCGCATCGTCCAGCTGGGATTTGGCGATGGCTCCCGACTCGTAGAGGGAGGATTTGCGCCCGTAGTCCGTCTGGGCATTTTTTAGCGTCGCTTGGGCGGAGGCCACGGCCGCCCGCTGCTGGTCGATCTGGCGGAAGCTCTGGGTCTCATCCGTGTCCGCCTTCTGGTAGTTTATGCCCTGGGTCCCCCGGGTGGAGCCGATCTGGGCATCGAGCTGGGCAATCTGCGCCTTGAGCTTTTCGATGGCGAGATCCGTGTCCGTGGGGTCCAGCTCCAGGATCACGTCCCCCTTCTTCACATAGTCTCCTTCCTTGACCTTTTCCTCGATGAGGCGGCCTCGCACATTGTCGAAGGCCATCTTCACCTGCTCCGCCGTGAGGATGCCCTCCTTCTTCTCCCGGCCCAGGGCCACCGCGTCATTTCCCTTGTAGAGCAGCACGAGGCCGCCCAGAATGAGCAACAGGAGAAAGACAACCCCCGTGCGCACTGCCTTCTGATTCCGATTCACCCTATATCTCTCCTTTCCCCTACCTTTGGGGAGAATCCTCCCTGCCCCCCGCCAGCTTTCGCAAAAGGTGGCAGAGCTGTCCCTGCTCCTCCTGAGTCAGGTTCGTCATGAGGCGGGAAATTCGCTCATAGTGGGCAGGCAGGATGGTGTCGAGCCAGGCTCGCCCCTCCCGCGTCAGGCGAGCCACCTTCCCACGGCCATCCCCCGCATCCGGGCGGATCTCGATGCGTCCCTCCCGCTCGAGGTTTTGCAGCATGACGGATATGGTCGCCTTCGCGAGCCCTGTGCGCCGCGCAATTTCCGAGGGAGCAAGCCCCTCATCCGTCTGGTGCAGGATGACGAGGGCGACGAATTTCCCCTCCGAGAGCTTGTATTCCCTTTGCAGCGTATCGAGGATGCTCTGCTGCACCTGCTCTCCCGCTGCCCGAAGCTCCAGCATGGTGATGACAGAGAGCGGATCGATATCCGCCACCCGTTCCTTATGGTGCAGGAGCTCCTCATAGGTTGGTATGATTTCCCGTTTCATCGTCCATCTCTTTTCCGTAAATTAGTTAGTTAACTAACTAATTTGTATTTTATCACACTTGCTGGTTTTTTTCCACAAAATAATTTCATCCTGGATTTCGCTCGAAAGGACTGTAAAAGGAAAGCACAACTCCTGCGGGTACCTCCTCCGTTTACATCCTGCTGGCTTTGTGCTAGCATAGGGGACGCAAACCTCGATTTCGTGATTCAGGAAGTGATTGTATGGACGGAGGAATGCTGCGGCTCCTCTATGTGCTGACGGACCTCATCGCTCCACTTGTTGTGGGCTACTTTATCCATCAAAAAAATATGCTCTCCGGCGAGCGCATCAATCAGATGATAAAGTTCAACGTCATCGTCATTTACACGCTGCTCTCCCTTGCGAGCTTCTGGGTCCTGCCCATAAACCAGGAGCTTCTCATCGTCCCCATCTACGGCTTTCTCGTCATTTTGCTCCCCGGCGCCATCGGCTATCTCCTCTATGCCCGGCGGGAAAAGAATCTTCTCGACCGGGGCGCCTACATCGCCAGCGCCATGCTGACGAATATCGGGACGCTCGGCGGTGTCTGTGCCTTTATTCTCTACTCGGAGCAGGGCTTTGCCTACACCCAGATCATCGGCACCTGCCAGAATATATTGCTGGTGCTCCTCATATTCCCCCTGTCAGAGTACTATGCCCGGCGGCACTCGAAAAAGGTAAATCGCAAGACGACGCGCCTCGCCTCCTTTCGGGCGCTCTTCCTCTCGCCAAACCAGATGGGCCTCGTGGGCATGGCGGCGGGTTTCCTGCTGAATATCTACGGCATCGAGCGGCCGGTCGTCATCGGCACGGCTTTCCAGGGGCTCGTCCATATCAGTGCCTGGATCGCGCTGCTGCCTGTGGGCTACCTCATCGATTTCTCCGCCATCCGCCGCTACGCACCAAAGGTCCGCTCCCTGACGGTCCTCCACTTCCTCCTGACGCCCCTTCTCCTGGGTCTCCCGGCCCTGGCCCTCGGGGGAAATACCGTCCTGCGGGGCACCCTCTTCATCGTGTCCTTCTGCCCCACCGCCATAAACGCGGTGCTGGCCTCCCGCCTCTACGGCCTCACCACAAACCTTGCCGTGGCCTCCTTCTTCCTCACCACTGTCCTATTCCTGGCCCTCATCTTCCCCGCCCTATTCTTCGCCCTGCGAATATTCCTCTAAAAAAAGACACCGTTTTCGATTCGCTACGAAAACGGTGTCTTCTATTCTAATAATTATCCCTTGACGGCGGTCACTTCGATCTCGCAGAGGGCGCCTTTGGGGAGGTCCTTTACGGCGACGCAGCTGCGGGCGGGCTTGCCGGTGAAGTGCTTGGCGTAGACCTCGTTGAAGGCGGCGAAGTCGGCGATGTCTGCCAGGAAGCACATGGTGCGCACCACGCTGTCCGTCGTGAGGCCTGCTTCCTTCAGCACGGCCTCGATGTTCTTGCAGCACTGTTCGGCCTGGGCCTCAACGCCGCCGGAGACGAGGGCACCGGCCTTCGGGTCCAGGGCGATCTGGCCGGAGGCGTAGAGGACGCCATTTGCTAGGACTGCCTGGCTGTAGGGGCCGACGGCTGCCGGGGCATCATTTGTATGAATCTTTTCCATGGGGATTCCTCCTGATGTATAGAGATTGAAAGGACTAGCAAACTATGATAAAATAAGCGCGGAGGCTTCTTGTGGGAACGAAGTCAGCGTAGCTCCAGCTGCGTATGAGGCGTTCCAGATCCTGGAGGCCTCTTTTTTATAAAATCAATCTTTCAACTCAGAAAAATTGATGGCCTCGATATCCTTCTGGCGAAGTAGCTCTTGCACGCGGTCGCTCAAGAGGGCGTGGAGCTCCGCCTCGAAGTCGTGCTGCCAGGAGAGCTCCTGGGAGAGGAGCGCGGTGTCTGTGCCAGGGTGCATCATGACCTCCGTGGTGCCGGACTTGAGATTCCGGACAACCTCGAGAAGGGCCTCCTCCGAGACGGCCTCCCCGGCCACGATGCCGGCAAAGTGATCTGGCGTCTTTATGCTGCGACTCTTTGCCTTCCGGGCTGCCCGGCCCGCGAGAAAGGCGAGGCCCGCCCGGCCGATGAGCTGACCGGCGCCGCCAAAATGGCCGGCAAAAAGGGGGGCTCGAGGAGCCCGCATCGCGCCAATGCCGCTTTCCTCGCAGATATCCAGGACGATTTCCAATATTCCCGGCAGCACGTGGATATGCTGATGGCTGTCAGCATGGGTGGGCGTAAGGCCCGTCATCTCGAATTTCTCCAGCTGGGCGGAGAGCTCGGAGCGCACCTCCTCCAGGCGGATGCGCCCTGCGAAGTAGCGCTTCACGAAGCTGCCGTAGTCGTCGTAGAAGGTGCCATCTTCCCGCACCAGGGAGGGAATCTCCTCCGGAGGGAGGACAGGCGTGCCATTGACGAGGGTGAAGTGGATGCCGACGCCGAGAAGGGCATTGCGGCGGGCGACCCGCACCGCATCGTCGAAGGCTGGCTCGCCCGCCATGAGGGTGGCGGACCGCAGGATACCATTTTGGGCGGCCTCCTCCACCGCTGCATTGATGCGCTCATGGCGCCCGAAGTCGTCCGCATTTGCTATTAGCTGCCGCAAAATATCCCCTCTCTTTCCAGTTCCATTCTATCGCAAGCCACGAAATTGCGCAAGATAAAGAAGTTTTGAAAATATGGCTCAATCACAAACCTTGTGGGATGCCTCGTTCCTGATATACGCATGTCTGCTTGCATCAAACAGTTTTAGAAAGAAATATTCATCATCGGGATAGCCATATCCCTGCCTCCTGATTGTTTTTATCTTGTTGTTGATGCCCTCGATCTTTCCTGCAGAGATTTTGTAGGTTGCATGGGCGATGATGCCTTCGAAATGGGATTCCAGCATGGATGCAAACCATTTCAGATGGCTGTTTCCTGTAGCATTGCACATATCTATGATATCCGTGATGGCATTTGCCATCTGAGGCTCGTTCTCGGATCGGTACGCCTCCGAGATCTTTTCCTTGACAAGATCCAGCGTGAAGAGCAGTTCGTTTTCCTTGATCAGTTCATCGTACTTGGCTTCATAGCCCTCCTTACGCCTGATATCCTCTGATCCGAAGAGCTTGCTTCCCTTCCGGATGACCTCCCCCTTGCGTGCTGACTCATCCTTGGACTGGAGCGTGGAGCGCTTGGAGGTCAGGATATACCTCGTCCTCTTGAGCGCCTTGGCGGCTTCCTCATTTCCTTCTTCCGACAGACGTTTCTGCTCGTCCTTGCGGACAGCACTGATGACTTTCTCATTGAAGTTCTTGACGATGTGGAAATAGTCGAACACGGGCTGTATATGGGGGCATCGCTCTTCAAACGCTTCCTGGAAATCCGAGTTCATGTCGCAGGCCACCGCCTCGACCCCGTCCATCCACTCCGATCCGACATGATCGATGAAATCATACACGACCTGCTTCTTCTTGCCGTAGGCGATCCAGAGGATATGTCCCGTGTCCATATCGATGATATGCGTTGCATAACGGTAACCGTTATGCAGCTTGAATTCGTCGATGCCAAGATAGCGGGCAGGCTGCTCCGGCTGGATGAGCGTATTCCCGTCCGTCGTGTAGAGCTCCTGCAGACGTTTCTTGTCGATGTCCTTGACCGTGTTCTTTCCGAGCCCCGTAATCTCGGCGACCTGCTTGAGCGTGTATGTCCCTTTGGATAGCAGATCCCTGGCGTAGTTGTAAAGCTGGATGGTGATCCGGTGCCCTTTCGCCTGAAAAGAAGCCGCCTGCATTTTTGATACATGGCAACAAGGACAATAGAACTGCTTCCTGTCGAAGCGGAGATTTGTAAGCGCAGAGCCTATGGGAAGGTGACGCAGATTGGTATCCCGATGGTTGTTGACATGCATTGTTCCGCCGCACTCGGGACAGGTCATGTCGGAAGGCTGTGTGACAAGCTCCCCATAGAGGCAGTATGCTTCCCTCTTGGAGCGTGTAGTGCAGACAAGGGTATCCGTATTTGTAAAGCCTGGAAGCAAAGCAGGAATTTTGAGAACACATGGAGCCGGTTCTGAAGTTTCCTCTTGAAAATTCAATTCGGTCTGTATATAATTCATTCGTGGACCACCTTTGCGAGTGAGTTTGTACATCTGGGCAGATGCAACTCCTATAGCATAAGGCAGGTCCATATTTATTTGCAACCCAAGAACGGGCTCAAACGCTCATCCCACAAGAAAAATGATTGACCCGAAAATATTCCCGTCCTTCAGCCTTTTAACATCGTCCTCGCAGACTCCCCCTGACCCTTCGGGCCATCCCCCTCTAGAGGGGGACGAGGCTAGACTCAGAAGCTGGCAATGGGCTGATACAATGGAGAATGCAGGCAGGCTGTAAGGGCTTGTGAGCCTTAGCGATCCATTGCGGAGCATGGGAGTCTTGCTTGCCTCCCTCTGGAGGGAGGTGGCGCGCGTAGCGCGTCGGAGGGAGTCTTGCTGCTGGCAATAGCGGTTTAGCACATCCGCCAGCAAAAAGAGCTGTGACGAAAATTTCATTCATCACAGCTCCCGCTTATCCTTTTATTTCAAAAGAGGTAGGTCAGGTACCGCTTTCGATGAGGCCGTAGTTGCCGTCGGTACGGCGATAGACCACGTTGACCTCCTCCGTATCCGAGTCCCGGAACACGAAGAAATTGTGGTTCAGCAGGTTCATCTGCATGATGGCTTCCTGCACGTCCATAGGCTTCACCACGAAGCGCTTTGTCTTGACGACGGGGTAGTCGCCCTCCACCTCGGCCTTGTCTGCCACAGGCATCTCTGCGAGGGCCTCGGCCTTGAAGCCGCCGTGACGGAAGCGGCGAGCGAGCTTCGTCTTCTGCTTGTGGATCTGGCGCTCCAGCTTCTCCACCACGAGGTCGATGGACGTGTACATGTCCATGGTGGCTTCCTCGCCGCGGAGCAGGATGCCGCCCTGGATGGGGACGGTGACCTCCACGATGTGGCGGCCCTTGTTGACCGTCAGGAGGACGCTGATATCGCCCACCTTATCAAAATACTTTGTGACCTTGCCCACGCGCTTTTCCACATATTCGCGAAGTGCAGGTGTGATTTCGACATTTTTGCCTCTTACATTGAACGTTGCCATAGCAGCGCATCCCCTTTCTCATGCCCTCCGACGTAGCGGGGGAACTCCTGTGGATTCTTTTGGGTTTATCTATGTTATTCGCCACCCAGTCCCGGAATCCTTCTTTTTCTCAAAATAATCAGAAAGAATTTATTGCCTTGAAACTTTTTCTGGAATGTATTATACTAAAGGCAAAGAAAAGCCACCGATAGACGGTCGCTTCTCTCAATTTGGAACTTCTAAAAAAGTAACCGCACTGGTTTGGCGACGAGGGCGGTTATTTTTTTATGACGACAAGAATCAATAGAATTAGCAGTACCGCTATATTGAATGACTCCATAATCATCACCTCGCTTTCAGGGAATTGATGGCCTTTCCGCGAGGAACAACCGCCTACCGTTATGGTGGCTGCAGCCAGTATAGCAGACTATATGTCGCTGCGTCAAATGCAAGTATACTCTGTCAGTAGGAGAGGATTTTTTGTTTCAGTTCCCGATTCCCCTTAAATATTTTCTGGCCCTTCTTGGCATCACCATCTCCGTCGTGGTATTCAACACTTCGGAGTTCATGCCCATCGGCCTCCTCATCGACATGTCCGCTTCCTTCGGCAAGACGGAGGCGGACATGGGGCAGATCGTGACCATCTACGCCTGGGCCGTGGCGATTCTTTCCCTGCCCCTGACGATCCTCGCGACGAAGCTCGAGGTACGGCGCATGCTGCTCCTGACGGTGGGCATCTTCGCGGCCGGCCAGTTCGGTGCGGCCTTTGCCACCTCCTACGAGCTTCTCGTGGCGGCCCGCCTCCTCGTGGCCTGCGCCCATGCGGTCTTCTGGTCCGTGGCGGCGCCGCTCGCCACCCGCCTCGTGGTGCGGGAGCATCGCCCCTTTGCCCTCTCCATGGTGGTCATCGGCTCCTCCGTGGCCATGGTGGTGGGCGTCCCCCTCGGCCGCTTTATCGGCCTCCTCTTTGGCTGGCGGGAAACCTTCTTCATCATCGGCCTCATCGCCCTCGCCGCACTCATCTATCTGTTCTTCCTGTTCCCCAGGCTCTATGAGACGCGGCCCTTTTCCCTGAAGGAGCTCCCGGCGCTTCTCAGGCGCCCTGCCATCCTCGCCATCTACGCCATCGTGGTGCTCTACGCCACCTCCTACTTCGTGACCTACAGCTATATCGAGCCCTTCTTGCAGTTTGTGGCGGGCTTTGCGCCGGAGACCATCACCCTCACGCTCATGCTTGCCGGTGCCAGTGGGATCTTCGGCAGCACCGTATTTTCCTTTTGCTACGTCCGCTCCCGCATGAAGACAGTGGGCGGATCCATTCTGGCCCTGGTCATCCTGTTCCTCCTGTGGCAGGCGGGCACGGCCCTGGGCTTCCTCTTCGTCCTGCTCCCCATCCTGGCGGGCATCGCCTCCACCGTGTTCAATGTGTCCTTCCAGTCGGAAATCATCCGGGCCGTCTCGATAGGGGCTGCCCCCGTGGCCATGTCCATATTCTCCGGCATCTTCAACGTGGGCATCGGTGGCGGCACCGCCATCGGCAGCCTCGTAGCCTCCCTGGACGTCCTCCCCTATATCGGCTACGCAGCCGCCGCCTTCGTCCTCCTGGCCTTCCTGATCTTCTATCTTGTCTACCGCCCCGCCATCCGAAAGGAAGAGTCCTCCCGGAGGGCCCCCAAAAAATCTGCATAAAAAACAGAGCCAGCGAAAACTGCTGACTCTATTTTTTTGCACTTTCGTGCTTATTCGCTCCAGGCGCCGGCGTCCAGGATGATGTCATCATCCACCTCCGACACCTTGTAGTCTTCCTTTGGCGTCCCCTTTTCCTCCAGGGACTTTGCGATCTCCTTGGCCTCGCCCTGGGACGCTGCGCCCTTCTCGAAGTCGAGATAGACGCCCTCGATTTTGTCGAGGGAAAGTCCCATGGCGCGATAGGCCGCTATGAGGGCTGCGGAGAAGACCTTTGTGTTCTTCTCCCCATCCCCCTGGCGCACTATATCCAGAGCTGCATCATCCTGGGGATTCACGCGAAGGGTGACACCGTTGTAGGCCAGGCGGAAGCGCCCGACCGACTTTCCAACGACTAGCTGTGTCTCGCATTCGCGGTACTCTCCCGCCTCCCGGCTATAGGCGGGAGGCTTTTCTTTGACCGGGGAAAGGGTCACACCGTTTTCATTGGCAAGGGCCAGGTAAACCCCATAGCTTGCTATCTGTGCATGCTCGATCTTGTAGAGCGAGAGCGGGCGCGATAGGCCGGTCATCCTGCTGTCCTTCTCGATCGTCGCGCTTCCCCCGATGTTGTGCGGGTACACGGGAAAGAGATCCGGACGGGCGGGGATTGCCGGTGCCATGGAGGCGATAGGCTCAGCCGCTGTCACAAGAAAGAAGGCCATGCCCAGCGCCAGAGGGAGCGAACCTGCCTGATATAGCGAGCGCATAAGCCTCACCTTCCTTCATGTTGCCCCTAGGGGGCAGGGGCTATGCCCCAAAGCTTTCTGCCACGCTATTAGAAGTAGACACCTGCACGGATCCAGAAATGGCCGCTCGTGAAGGTATTATCCGAGGTGAAGGGCTCGGAGCCGAGGCGCCAAGCATAGTCTGCCCGGATGAACCAGTCCTCGTTGCGGGACCAGATGATGCCGATTCCCATGCCCTGCAGGAAGCGGCGGTTGTCGCCGATCGTGTAGGAGCTGTCATGGTTGCGCCAGACGCCGCCATGCTCGAGGTAGGTGGCCAGGTGGAGCTGCTGATCCTGCTTCTTGAGCGGGATGAGCCAGCGAAGCTCTGCCCTCGTGAAGTAGCCCTGGTCGCCGGAGGCCTCACTCGTCGGATAGGCGCGGACGCCGTTGGGCCCGCCGAGGGAGAAGTGCTCCGAGGAGTCCAGGTTCTGATTGGCCAGCTGGAAGCGGCCCGTCAGCATGAGGTAGAGCCTGTCATTGAGATTCTGCCGGCGCAGGTAGTTGCCCCGGAGCTTCAGATAGCCGTGGGAGCGGGCGTCCGCCACCTGGAAGATGGCATTGTCCGGCGTCTGGTTGTCGATGTTGCCGTACTTCAGGTCGACACGCCAGTCGGAGGCACCGTAGTGATCCTGCTCGTCGCCGTAGAGGGAGAGCGTCACATCGTCGCCTTCCTTGTCCCCGTAGGTACCAGTCAGATCGGTGCCAGCCGCATCCTTGAAGCCGTCATAGAAGCGATACTCGTCCTTGAGCCAGCTGTGATTGTACATGAGGCTCCAGTAGAGGTTGTTCCTCTGGCTGCGGCGGATGGCATCCTCGAAGCCGATGGAGGCCGTATTGGCATAGCCAACGCCCCGGAGATAGGACCAATCACTGCCGAGGGAGTAGTCCAGCTGATTGTAGCCGAACTTCATGCGGAAGCCGTCCCGAAGGGTCGGCAGCGTGTAGTTCAAGCCCCAGTTGACGAGCTCTGCGCCCGTCGTGGAGACGCCGACGGCCAGATGGTCGCCTTCCTTCGCCAGGTTCAGGAAGTCGTAGTTCAGGCCGAACTCCCAGTAGCCTGTAGAGCGGTTGCCCCAGTTATCGACGGTGAAGAGGCCCTGCTTGCCGATGTGGGGATTGAGGTCGATGGTCACATGGACCGTTCCGCTCGTCTCGCCCGTCGTCAGCGTGGCCTTCGCATCGGCGCCCGCCAGATCTGAGAGCAGCCACACGGCGCGCTCCAGCTGGCTGCGGGTCAGAAGCCCGCCGGTCTTCAGGAAGCGGGTCTCCCGCTCCAGGGCCCCGTCATGGATATCCGTGTGGTTGTTGATGGTGAGCCCGTCGAACTTTGCGAGAACGCAGGTGTACTCGACGACGCCCTGATCCACCGTCTGGACAGGCACGTAGACCCGGGAGGCAAGATAGCCCTTCTCCCGGAAGAAGCTCGTGAGCTTGTCCGCACCTGCCTGCAGATCCTTGAAGGAGACAACCTTCCCCTTCATGTCAGAGACAAGGCCCTTGAGTTCCTCCTCAGGGTACATGTCCTGACCTGTGATCTTGAAATCATTGACCTGGAACTTGACCGTATCCGGAATATTGAGCGCTGGCTTTTCCGACTCTTCAAGCTTGATGTCGGCGTCGCCCAGCACGATCCCGTTTTCGGTCAGCTCCTGCTTCGTCTTCTCCTGCTGTGCAAGGGTGCCAGCATCCACTGGCGCCTGCGGAGAAGCTGGCGGATCAGCAGCTGCTGCCACGCCGCCAGTGAGACCCATCACGATGGCTGTGCCAAGGGAGAGGAGTCCCGCCTTCGTAAACGACATACACATTCCCTCCATTTAAAATAAATTTGCCTTCTCTTGCGCTCTTTCGCACTGCGTCCTCCTGACCCACCGAAATCCGGCTGCACTACGCCCATCCTGGCCCACCAGCCGATTCGCACAATGTTACATTATGGCTATTCTCAGTATACTTCACAGTCTGTCAAATTGCAAGGAAAATCCTGCGTATTTCCTCCCATAAAAAGAAAAAACTATGCTATTTGTCCCTGTTAGAATACGTGTTCGTTGTCTATTACAGTTCATAAGCCATTCGACCGCACTTCCCTTTATCACTACAATAGGCGCATGTAATATGAATTTGCCTGCAGCGTAAAGCGGGAAGGAGGAAGTTTTTATGGAACAGGATTTGAATAAAAAAGGGAGTTTTCTCCCAATGCGGCCGCTCTCGGAGGAGAACGCGCTTCTTCAGGCGGCAAAGGCAGGAGATGCGGCAGCGCAAACGGCGCTTTTCGAGCAATATGAGCCGCTCCTCCAAAGCGCCGCCCGGGCGCCCTATCTCCGGCGCACGGATCTCTCCGATGAGGCGGGCTCCATTGCGCGCCTCGCCTTTTGGGAGGCGATCCAGGACTTTGATGCGTCCAAAGGCATTCCCTTCGCTGCCTTCGCCGCCTCGAAGGTAAAGTATGCCCTCTACAGTGCCTTTCGCCGGGCCAGGCGCGGCTGGGAGCGGGAGCTCCACCCGGATCAGTCGGAGAATGCGGATAGCTTCTGGGATGCCTGCACAAGGGACGATGCTACAAGCAGCCCCGAGGAGTCCGTCACGCGCCGCCTGGCCCTCGAAAATGCCATGCGCATCCTATCGGACCGAGAAAAGACAATCCTACGGCTGATTTTCTTCGAGGAGGCGCCTCTCCAGGCCATTGCGAAAAAGTTCCAGGTGACGCGGCAGGCCATCAGCAAGGCAAAAAAAAGCATCCTCAAAAAGCTGAGGATGCAACTAGATGGCGAGGACTTCGCCTTTGGCTATTAATTTTCTGCAAGAGCCTAGGCAGCCTTGCGGCGACGCAGCTGCAGCAGAAGGATCGCTGCAAAGAGCGCTAGGCCGCAGACGTCCGTCACGAGACCCGGCTTGATGAGGAGCAGGCCGCCCACGATGAGGAGGACGCGCTCCAGCTTCGTGCAGTTATCCGCCAAGAAGCCTATGAGGGCCGAGGACAGTGCCACCATGCCGATAAGGGCGGAGATTGTGGCGAGGATGACGCTCACAGCCGTGGCGTCCACCATGAGGAGCTCCGGCGCATAGACGAACATGTAGGGGATGATGAAGGCCGCTATGGCCAGCTTCGACGCATTGATGCCCGTCTTTAGCGGGTCACCCCCCGCGATGCCGGCGCCGGCGAAGGCCGCCAGGGCCACCGGCGGCGTCACGTCGGCGATGATACCGAAGTAGAACACGAACATGTGGGCACAGAGGACCGGCACGCCCAGCTGGATGATGGCCGGCGCCGCGATCGTCGAGGTGATGACGTAGTTCGCCGTGGTGGGCACGCCCATGCCCAGGATGATGGCGGTGATCATGGTGAAGACCATGGTCGGGAACAGCATGCCGCCAGAGAGGTCGAGAAGCCCGGAGGCGAGCTTCAGGCCGATGCCCGTCTTTGTGACGACGCCGATGATGATGCCGGCCGCCGCGCAGGCCACCAGGACGGACAGCACGCCCTTGGCCCCCAGGATGAGACCCTCCACGATCTCGATGGGCTTCATGCGGGTGGATTTCCGAAGAGCCGAGCAGACGATGGAGAGGACGATGGCCACGAGGGCTGCCCGCATGGGCGTGTAGCCGGAGACAAGAAGATAGACGATGATGATGAGCGGGAGCGCGAGATGGCCCCGCTCTTTTAGTATGGAGAAAATGGAGGGAAGCTCGCTCCGAGGGATGCCCTTCAGATTCTCCCGCTTCGCCTCGAAGTGGACGCCGAGCCAGACGCCAGCGAAGTAGAGGAAGGCCGGCACGATGGCCGCCTTGACGATCTCGATATACGGGACGCCGATGAACTCTGCCATGAGGAAGGCCGCAGCGCCCATGACAGGAGGCATGAGCTGGCCGCCCGTGGAGGCCGCCGCCTCGACAGCGCCGGCGAAGTTCTTGTGGTAGCCCAGCTTCTTCATCATGGGGATGGTCAGCGACCCGGTACCCACGACGTTTGCCACGGAGCTGCCGGAGACGGTGCCCATGAGGCCGGAGGAAAGGACAGCCACCTTCGCCGGGCCACCGCTGGCCCAGCCGGCGATGGAGTTCGCCAGATCAATGAAGAACTTGCCAAGACCCGTGGCCTCAAGATAAGCACCAAAGAGAATAAAGAGGAAGATAAACGTGGAGGAAACGCCGAGGGGAATGCCGAAGACGCCCTCGGTGGTGAAGAACAGATGGCTCACGAGCTGGGCCGGTGTCAGGCCGCGATGGGCCAGCACCCCGGGCATGTAGGGCCCGAGGAAGGCGTAGGCGAGGAAGGCCAGCACGACGCAGACCATGGGAAGGCCCACGACACGGCGGGCGGCCTCGATGACGAGGAGGACGCCCGCGCAGCCCACCACCATATCAAGGTCCGTGGCACGGCCAGAGCGGAGCACGAGCTCCTGGTACTGGACGACGATGTAGCCGGGGGCCGCCGCGCCGAGTATGGCGAGGAGGAGGTCCAGGGGATGGAGCCGCGTGCGGGACCAGGATTTCTTCGTCGGGTACAGGAGGTACACGAGGCAAAGGCCGAAGCCCAGGTGCACGGCCCGCTGGAGCTGGGCATCCAGGATGCCGAAGGTGGCGGTGTAGATCTGGAACATGGAGAAGGCGATGGCAATCGCCCCGACGATTTTCGCCATGACTCCCGTATACATCATGGTGTCGGTGTCTTTCTCATACTCCTTCAGGATATCCTCCGCCGACCGTTCCACCGGCTTTTCTGCCATACTTATCTTCCTTTCAATAAAATCATCTTCCACGCAGGAAGAATTTCAATATCTATGCGGGTTCCTGGCTTATAGACCTCGTAAAGGGGGTACTCCCTTGCTCCCAAAGTCACCTGGAGCCTTGTCCCCACGCCTGTCCTGAGAGAAAGCCTCGGGAAATGGCGCTCCATGTGATCGAGCACGAAGGCGCCGTCCTCAAAATGGAACTCCCCTTCCTCAGCAAGGAAGGGGAGCCCGACGCCGAACGAGAAATAGCGGGTGCTGTGGAGCACGAAGCCCTCCTTCTCGACGGTGAGATTTTCCTCCACCGGCGTCTTCTGCACCGAGTGGATGAAGCGGATTTGAAGTTTTTCCCCTGGGAGAGCGGGCACGGCACCACCCCTCTCCCCTCCTGCCGTGAGCACGGCGAAGGGCGAGGCCAGTGCCAGGCCCACCGCAAGGAGCGAGGCCAGCACCAGGAGCGCCAGGCTCTGTCCCTTTCTCATTCCTTAAAGAACTTCTCTGCGCCCGCATTCATCGGGAGGGACATGCCGGTCTCAGCGTTTTCCTTCGAGATGAGCTTGCCGACGGAGTGGGCGGCGCTCAGACGGTCGAGATTCGTGAAGAGCGCCTTTGCGATGGAGTAGCCCATATCGTCGTCCACGCTGCTGCTCGCCACGAGCATCGCCATGACGGAGACCGTCGGGACATCCTCATCAAAGCCGGCATACGTTCCCTTGGGGATCGTCGTCTTCGTGTAGAAGGGGTACTTGGCGATGAGGGCATCTGCCTGGGCTGCCTCCACGGGCAGGAGGCGGATCTTGTTCTGGGAGGAGATATCCTGGACAGCTGCCGTCGGATAGCCCGCCGTCAGGAAGGCTGCGTCCACGTTGCCGTCCTTCAGGGCGCTGGCACCCTCTGCAAAGGAGAGGTACTGGACCTGGATATCGTCATAGGTGATGCCGTAGGCCTCGAGGATCTGGCGGGCATTGGCCTCCGCGCCGGAGCCGACGGCACCGACGGCCACCCTCTTGCCCTTCAGGTCCTGGATGCTCTTGATGCCCGTGGAGTCAAGCGTAACGAACTGGCAGGTCTCCGGGTACAGGGAGGCGATGCCCTTGAGGCCGTCCACCTTCTTGCCCTCGAACATCTCCGTGCCATTCACGGCGTAGTAGACGATATCATTCTGGACGATGGCCAGGTCGATGCCATTGTCCTTCAGCATGTTGATATTCGCCACTGAGGCGCCAGTGGACTGGGCGCTGGCGTTCATGCCGGGGATTTCCTTATTGAGGATCTCCGCCATGGCCCCGCCCAGCGGGTAATAGGTGCCGGCCGTGCCGCCCGTGCCGATATTGAGGAACTTGTTCGACGCCGTATTGCCACCGCATCCGGTAAGTAGCGCCGCCGACGCGACGACCACAAGCGCAGCTGCGGCCATCTTCTTCAGTGACTGGAAATTCATGCCAACGCCTCCTGTTTGTATATCTCTATGGAATAGGATGTATATGATTATAACATATACTTGTGTACGTGTGCAAGGGATATCTTGAGAATTTCCATCATGTCGACTGTATACATGAAAAGCGGCTGTCTCCCATGCAAAAAAACATGAGACACAGCCGCTTTCGATAGCATGTAGCCGGGTGCTTCTACCTGCATATTCTGAAAAGACCTACGGACGGGCTCCCCCTGCCCCTACGGGGCACCCCCCTCCCGGAGGGAGGCTTGAGGGGCGACATCCTCGCTTCATTCCTTTCTATGCAAGATTGCACCTCACCACTTCGAGTGCCTTCCTCTGGGAGGAAGGTGGCGCGAAGCGCCGGAAGGAGCCCGCGCGTTGGAATCCGCATCGGTGCTCTAGCGTCTCAACCGGCTACTCCCATCATTCGTAGCGCAGGGCCTCGATGGGGTCGAGCTTTGCTGCTTTCCGCGCCGGATAGATGCCGAAGAACAGGCCGATGGCCACGGCGAAGCTGAAGGACACCAGGATGGGGAGCCAGGTGATGCTCGTCTGCACCTTGCCGGTGCTGGCGATGGCGTAGGAGGCGGCGCAGCCGAAGACGATGCCGATGAGGCCGCCCACGATGCCGATGACCATACTCTCGATCATGAACTGCATCATGATGTTGCCAAACGTAGCCCCGAGGGCCTTTCGGATGCCGATCTCGCGGGTGCGCTCCGTGACGGAGACCATCATGATGTTCATGATGCCGATGCCGCCCACGAGGAGCGAGATGCCCGCGATGGAGCCCAGGAGCATGGTGAGCATGGCCGTGGACTCATTGACCGACTCGATGATGCTCGCCGTATTGCGGACATTGAAGTCATTTTCCTTCTTGCCCGTCAGATGGTGGCGCTGCCGGAGAAGCGTCGTGATGTCCTCCTCCACCTGGTCGATGGCATTCGTGCTGGAGGCCTGGACGCTGATGGAATGGACATAGTCCACGCCCTGCATGCGCTGCATGGCCGTCGTCAGCGGGATGTAGATGGTGTCGTCCTGGTCATTTCCGAAGCCGGAGCTGCCCTTGGACTCCAGAAGACCGATGACCTTGAAGGGCTGGTTCTTGATGCGGATGTTCTTGCCCACGGGGTTTTCCTCCCCAAAGAGGTTCTCCGCCACCGTCGTGCCGATGACGGCCACACGGTTGCGCTTGTCGAGGTCTGTCTGGGAGAGGAAGGAGCCGCTGGCGACGGTGAGGGAGCGGATCTTCAGGAGCTCCGCCGTCACCCCCTCCACCGTGGTTGTCCAGTTCTGGTTGCCGTAGACGGCGAGGTAGGAGGAGCTAACGGAGGGCGAGACGTAGTCGATATTCTGGACCTTCGCCTTTATGGCCTGGGCGTCGGCGTACTTCAGCGTCTTCCGGGAGCCCGCCGTCCTTGGCCCGCGATCGGAGGCGCCGGGCATGATGATGATGGTGTTGGCGCCCAGGCTCTCGAAGTTCGACGTGATGCCCTGCCGGACGCCCATGCCCACGGAGACCAGTGCGATGACGGCCGCCACGCCGATGATGACGCCCAGCATGGTGAGCAGCGACCGGAGCTTGTTGGCCACGAGGGCCGTGAGGGCCATGGAGAAGCATTCCTTAAATAACATCCATCACAGCCCCCTTTCCTTCGTCCCGGGTGATGAGACCATCCCGCACCAGGAGCTGGCGGCTCGCGCAGGCGGCGATCTCCGGCTCGTGGGTGACGAGGATGATGGTGCGCCCCTTCTCGTGCATGTCCTGGAAAATCTCCATGATTTCCTTCGTGGACTTCGTATCGAGATTGCCCGTGGGCTCGTCCGCCATGATGATGTGGGGATCGTTGACGAGGGCGCGGGCTATGGCGACGCGCTGGCGCTGGCCGCCGGAGAGCTCGTTTGGCTGGTGGTCCGCCCGGTCGGCGAGCCCCACCGCCTCGAGGAAGTGCATGGCCCGCTCCGTGCGCTCCCGGGCCCCCACCCCTGCATAGACGAGGGGCAGCGCCACGTTCTCCAGAGCCGTGATGCGGGAGAGCAGGTTGAAGTTCTGGAAGACGAAGCCGATTTTCTTGTTTCGCGTCTTCGCCAGGGCATCGTCGGAGAGATGGGCCACCTCCTCCCCGTCCAGCTTGTAGGAGCCGGACGTGGGCCGGTCGAGGCAGCCCAGGATATTCATGAGGGTGGATTTGCCGGAGCCCGACGGGCCCATGAGGGCGGCGAACTCCCCCTTGTAGATGTTCGTGGTGATGCCGGCAAGCGCCGCCACCTCCTCGCCGCCCACATTGTAGAGCTTCCGGATGCCCGAGAGCTCTATGGTCGCATAGCGGCCGTCCTTTTTCTTCTGTTCCATTTGGTACCTCACCGTCAGAACATCGGTCCGCCCGGGTGTCCGCTGGAGGAAGAGCTCGACTTCTTCGTGGTGAGGGTCGTGACGATTTCCTCGCCCTCCTGGAGCCCATCGAGCGCCTCCACGTATTCATCGCTGTAGATGCCCGTGGTGATGTAGCGGTTCTCCTGGGTGCCGTCCGGGTTCTTTATGACCACGTAGGATCCCTGGGAGTCCGTCTTCACAGCGGAAAGGGGGATGGCTACAGCATTTTCCCGCGTCGCCGTCTCGATATCCACCCGAGCCGTCATGCCGGGGTAGAGCACCCCGTCCGGATCGTCCACATCAAGTGTCACGTAGTAGTAGATGACGCTGGAGGAAGACGAGGAGGAGGACGACGACGAGGAGGACGAGGAGCTGGTGTCCCAGGTATTCGACGTATCCGTCTGGGAGATCTTCGACACCCGGGCCGTGAAGGTCTTGTTCGGGAAGGAGTCCACCGTGAAGGTGGCCGTCTGGCCGTCCTTGATGCTGCCGATATCCGTCTCGTCCACCTTTGCCATGATCTGTTTCGTGGAGAGATTTGCCAGGCGCATGATGACCGTCGGGTTGTCACTGGTGGAGACGGCCATGGTGCCCACGGTCTTCGGCTCGCCCACGACGGTGCCGTCCATAGGAGCCAGGATATTCGTCTCCGCCGCGTCCGACTGGGCCTGGCTGAGCTCGGATACCGCCGTGTCGTAGTTCATCTGGGCATCCTCCAGCTGCTTCTGTGTGTCGGCCCCGATGCTGTAGAGGTACTTGATGCGCTCATACTCTGCCTGGGTGTTCGTCACCTTATACTGGGCCTGGTCCCGCTTTGCCGCGTAGTCCTTCGCATCGAGGGTCGCCACCACTTGGCCCGCCTTCACCGTGTCATTCTCCTTCACGAGGACGGAGGCGAGGCGCGCCGTGATCTTCGAGCTGACCTCGACGGAGTCCACAGGGCGGATGGTGCCCGTGGCGGAGACCGTCGACTTCAGGTTCATGCGCTGGACCTGGGTCGTCTGGACATTTGCCGCCTGCTTTGCCTCCTGCTGGGCCGTGTAGTAGCGATAGCCGCCATAGGAGGCCCCCGCCAGGATGAGGACGGCGATGCCGACCTTTACCTTCCAATCGATTTTCATTTCGTCACCTCTCCTGCCGTTCCTGCCATGGTCCGAGCGACGCTCTCCGCATCCTCAGCCGCCACGATATCCTTCCGATCCGTCGCCTGCTGGCGCCCGGCGGGCTCTAGGACCTGCTGGACGGGGGCGCTCTCGGCCTTCTTCGCTTCCTTTTTTGCTTCCTTCGCAGCCTTCTGCTTCGCTGCCTTTTCTGCCGTCTTTGTGGTCACGCCCTCCCGGGCACGCTCCTCTGCGGAGCCGTCCTTGACGCTCCAGAGCAGCGGTGCCAGCTGGTCCGCGGCGGCCCTTTCCACGTCCGTCAGGGACATGCCCATGGCATTTTCCACGGCGGCCTTGTAGCGCACATAGTCGTAGCGGGCGGAGATGACATTGAGCCTTGCCGTCGCCAGCGACTCCTGGGCGTCGGTGATGTCCACCAGGAGGCCCTCGCCGGCCCGGTACTTCTCCCGGGCGATGTAGTAGTTCTCCTCCGCCAGCTTCACGGCATCCCCGGTGGAGTTGAACCGCTCCTCCGCCTCCCGCATGTTGTAGTAGGCCTGCCGGAGCGTCAGGTCCGCCGCCTCCTTGTCCTTCTGGAGGGTGAGCCGCGCCACGTCGATGTCGTTGTCCGCGGACTTCACCTTCGCCTTCGTCACGCCGCTGTCGAAGATATTCCAGGAGAGCCCAACAGTGCCGCGAATGTCCTGGGTGGAGTCCGAGGAGGGCTCAAAGGCGTTCGACTGGCCGGCGCTGACGCTGAAGTTCACCGAGGGCTTGTACCCCGCCTTTGCCTCCGTCAGGGACTCCTCCTTCTGCCGGAGCTTGCTCTCGTCCGCAAGGATATCCTTGCGGTTCGTGTAGGCGTAGGCCACCGCGTCCGAGAGGCTCGTGGAAAAGGGCGTGTAGGCAAAGTCCGTCGTGAGGGTCAGGGGCTCGTCCCGGTCGATGCCGATGTAGTCCCGGAGCTTAGAGAGATCCACCTCGTAGGCATTCTGGGCCTTGATAAGGTCCTGCCGAGCATTCGACAGCTGGACACTCATGTCCAGCACGTCGATGCGGGCCTTTGACCCCGCCGCGTAGAGGGAGGAGGTGAGGTCCAGGTGATCCCGGTACTTATTCACCGTGTCCTCCCGCACCGCGATGGTCTTCTTCGCCTCCAGTGCGTCGTAGTAGGCCTGTATCACCGAGAGCTTCAGGTCCTCCCGGGCCCGCTCCGTCGTGAGGCCCGCCGCGTCGAGGGCGAGCAGGGAGCGGCGGATGGCCGCCTCATTCTTGCCGCCGGAGTACACGGGGAGCGTCCCCGTCACCGTGAGGCCGTTCGACGACTGGCGATCGCTATCCGACTGCTTGCTCACCGAGAGGCTATCCGAGAGGGATGCGGAGACGCTGTTCTCCCCCTTTGCCTCCTTGAGAGCCTGCTCCGCCGTGATCTCATCCTTTTGCGTCACCCGCAGGGAGGTATTGCCCGAGAGTGCCAGCGAGATGGCATCCGCAAGCGAGAGATCCCGCGCCGAGCAGGTCGGTGCCAGGAGAAGCACCCCCGCCGCCAGGGCGCAGGTGCGCAAAGCCACAGGATTCATCTATTCCTTCACTCCATTCTTCCTTGTCGTGTATCCAAAAAGCCAGCCCGGAGCACATAAAAAACGCGCGCTCCCGCTGGAAAAATTTACCTTACTATCATATAGGATACCATCCTTTTTTTGATTACACAGCTATTAAACTTCTATAAATAAAAATAAAATTATATTTATCTTGGAGCCTTATCCTTGACAGCACATCCTATATATTGTATTATTTGAATATAGTAATATAATGCAACGTAGGGTCGTATACCTTGCAGCGAACCTTTAAGTGCAGCAGTCGAGGAAAGTGCGCGTTCCGCCCCGGCCGGAATCTTTCGTTCAAGCAAAGCGCGTTTAAGATGGAGGCCGGTAATTAAGCGGATAAGCGCACGGTCGACTGCGAAACGGGTGAGTGCAAGGTATACGTCCTCGCAGTAACTTTACAACTTTGCGGGAGGAAATGCCTATGGAAGATCACTATAAGGAAGAGCTTGCCCGGGACGCGGACATGCTCAAGGCCCTGGGTCACCCGGCCCGGCTCTGCATCGCCCGCCGGCTCTGGCAGGAGGGCGGCTGCAACGTATCCCATATGCAAAGCTGCCTCAAGGCACCCCAGCCCACCATCTCCCAGCACCTTTCCAAGCTCCGGGCGGCGGGCATCATCGAGGGCGAGCGGGACGGGGTCGAGATCCGCTACCACCTGAAGGACGAGCGGGCCAAGCGCCTTCTCGCCTGCCTGTTTCCGAAAGGAGAAAACGAATGAAACGCTATGTCATCATCGGCGGCGTCGCCGGAGGCGCCACAGCCGCCGCAAGACTTCGCCGCCTCGACGAGGATGCAAAGATCACGATCATCGAGCGGGGCGCCTCCCCCTCCTTCGCTGGCTGCGGCCTCCCCTACTACGTGGGCTCCGTCATCGGCGAGCGGGATCGGCTCCTCGTCATGACGCCGGAGAAATTCCAGAAGAACTTCGCCATCGACGTGCTGACGGAGACGGAGGCCACCGCCATCGACACGAAGGAGCGGAGCGTCCGCCTGCGGAAAAAGGACGGCGCCGAGGAGACCATCCCCTACGACAGCCTTCTCCTCTCCCCCGGCGGCAAGGGCCTCCGCCCAAGGATTCCCGGCATCGACAGCCCCCGCATCCATGAGCTGCGCACCATCCCGGACGCAGATACCCTGCGCCCCCTCGCCCAGAAGGGGCGCCGAGCCGTCGTCATCGGCGGCGGCTTCATCGGCGTGGAGGCGGCGGAGAACCTCCACGCGGCCGGCTGCTCCGTCACCCTCCTGGAGGCGGCGGACCACATCCTCGCCCCCTTTGACCCGGACATGGTCTGCTACCTCGAGCGGGAGCTCACCCTGGGGGGCATCGACCTCCAGCTGGGCGACGGGGGCGCCTCCTTTGCCGAGGAGGGGGATGCCCTTGCCATCACCCTCCAGAGCGGCAAGCGCCTCACGGCGGACTTCGCCGTCCTCGCCATCGGCGTCACCCCCGACACTGCCTTCCTGGAGGGCAGCGACATCGAGCGAAATGAACGGGGCTACATCAAGGTGGACGAGCACATGCGGACAAGCGTCCCCGAGGTCTACGCCGTGGGCGACGCTGTGGAGACGAGGGACCAGGCCACAGGCGTCCCAGCGACGCTGGCCCTCGCCGGCCCCGCCAACCGCCAGGCCCACATCGCCGCAGATAATATTGCGGGGATTCCCACTACCTATGGGGGCGTATCCTGCACCAGCATCCTGAAGGTCGCCGGCCTCACCGGGGCCGCCACCGGGAAAAACGAGCGGCAGCTCGAGCGCGAGGGCCTCGCCTACGGGAAGGACTACTTCATCGCCCTGCTCCACCCCTTCTCCCACGTCACCTACTACCCTGGCGCCCAGCAGATGGTGCTAAAGCTCCTCTTCCACCGGGACGGCCGCATCCTCGGCGCCCAGATCATCGGCCGGGACGGTATCAAGGCCCGCATCGACACCATCGCCACTGCCCTGCGCCTCGGCGGCACCGTGGCGGATCTCGCCGCCCTTGAGCTCTCCTACGCGCCCCCCTTCGGCGGCCCGAAGGACCCGGTGAACCTCGCCGGCTACATCGCCGAAAATATCCGCAGCGGTCTCGTCTCCTTCACCCGGGTCAGCGAGCTGGAGGAAGCCCAGTCAAAGGGAGCCCGCCTCGTGGACGTGCGGGAGCCGGCCGAGCTCGCCGCCGGTGCTATCGAGGGCGTCACGAACATCCCCCTGGGCACCCTGCGGGACCGGTACAAGGAGCTGGACGCGAGCGTCCCCTGGATCGTCGTATGCCGGGTGGGCCAGCGCGCCTACAACGGTGCCCGGTTCCTGAAGAGCCGGGGCTACAATGTCACCGTCCTCATGGGCGGCATGCTGAGCTACCGGGCCGAGCGAGGGAAACACACCAATCCCGCCTCGGAAAAGAACGGGGGCTCCACCGCCTCCCAGGAGAAAAAGGAGCCGGAGGACGACAGCCATAAGGGCCCGGTGCCCGTCAAGGTCATCACCCTGAATGGCCTCGCCTGCCCCGGCCCCGTTCTTGCCCTCCAGAAGGCCGTGGAGGCCCTGGCCCCCGGCGAGGTCATCGAGCTCCAGGCCACAGACGACGGCTTCTACGAGGACAGCCGGGCTTGGTGCCAGTCCACCGGGAACAGGCTCCTCCTGCGGGAGCGCAAGGACGGCAAGATCCGGGTCCAGGTCCAGAAGGCCGCCCCGCTGGCCGCCACGACGGCCATGCCCGCCGCCCCAGCCCCAAAGAGCCGGGACAAGACGATCCTCGTCTTCTCCGGGGACCTGGACAAGGCCCTGGCCGCCTTCATCATCGCCAACGGCGCGGCGGCCACCGGTGCCCACGTCACCATGTTCTTCACCTTCTGGGGCCTCAGCGCCCTCCGGAAGGCGAACCCGCCCCAGACGAAGAAGAACTTCCTCGCCCGCATGTTCAGTGCCATGCTCCCCAAGGGCGCGGCAAAGCTCCCCCTCTCAAAGCTCCACATGGGCGGCCTCGGCACCAGCCTCATGAAACACATCATGCGTGAGCATAACGTCCTGTCCCTCGAGGAGCTCATAAAGACCGCCCAGGCCGCCGGCGTCGAAATGATCGCCTGCCAGATGACCATGGACCTCATGGGCATCCAGAAGGAGGAGCTCATAGACGGCATAACCATCGGCGGCGTCGCCTCCTTCCTGGAAAAAGCCGACCAGAGCAGCGTGACGCTCCGCTTCTAAAAGAATCTCCCCACATAAAATGGCTTGAAGTCCCCATTGGGCGGCACCCCTGCCCTCATGGGGTGCTCCCGGGATGGAGGCTTGGAAGGCGGCTTCTCGATTTTTCGTGGATGAAAGGAGGCTTTTATGTCTCTTCCTTACGACAAAGACCGAATTCCTTTGGCGCGGGTGCTTCGAAGGGATATGACACGACAGGAGCGGCATCTATGGTATGACTTCCTCTCCTCCTATCCCCTCCGCTTCCAGCGGCAGAAGGTCATCCTGGGCTACATCGTGGACTTCTACTGCCATGATGCGTGTCTTGTCATCGAGCTGGACGGCAGCCAGCACTACACAACGGAGGGTATCGCCTATGACACCCTCCGAAGTGACATCCTCACGGGACAGCACCTCACCATCCTACGCTTCTCCAACGCCGACATTGACAGGAAATTTGCCTCCGTCTGTGAGGCAATCGATTTTCACATCAAAAACAAGCAGGCTTCTCCCCCACTGACGCTGGAAGCCCGCCCATAGGATGTAGCTTTGTAGCTCTGGCATAACACCCGGCCAATGCCCCCTGCATGGGGGTGGTGGCCGGGTGTCTCGTCGTGCTTCTTTTTTGCAACGCCCTACGCCCGGGCTCCCCCTGCCCTTCGGGCACCCCCCTCCCGGAGGGAGGCTTGGTTCCTGCCTCTTGCTACGTTGTTCATAGAAAATTTCTCCACGTTGAAGTCCCGCAGCTTTCCATGCAAGATTACGCCTCCCCGCTTCAAGTGCCTTCCTCCGGGAGGAAGGTGGCACGCGCAGCGTGCCGGTGGGAGCCCGCACGTAGGGCCTGACCACGGTGCAGCGTCATCCCTACCGGCTACTATTCCATGCCCCTTTCCATGCAGGATTGCGCCTCCCCCCTTCGAGTGCCTTCCTCGGGGAGGAAGGTGGCACGCGCAGCGTGACGAAAGGAGCCCGCACGTAGGGCCTGACTTCGAGGCTCTGATGTACCGACCGGCCACTGCCTTCTGCGTGAGGGTGGTGGCCGGTTGTCTCGTCGTGCTTCTTTTGCAACGCCCTACGCTCGGGCTCCCCCTGCCCTCCGGGCACCCCCCTCCCAGAGGGAGGCTTGATTCCTGCTCCTCGCCCTTTCCTAGATGGAATGTCCCCCTCCCACATCGAAGCCCCTTCCCATACAAGAACGCGGCTTCCACCTTCGAGTGCCTTCCTCGGGGAGGAAGGTGGCACGCGCAGCGTGACGAAAGGAGCCCGCACGTAGGGCCTGACTTCGAGGCTCTGATGTACCGACCGGCCACTGCCTTCTGCGTGAGGGTGGTGGCCGGTTGTCTCGTCGTGCTTCTTTTTTGCAACGCCCTACGCCCGGGCTCCCCCTGCCCTTACGGGCACCCCCCTCCCTGAGGGAAGCTTGGTTCCTGCCTCTCGTTTCATCTCCCAGAGGACGCTTTCTTCCTCGATGAAGTCACTTCCTTTCCATACAAGACTGTGCCTTCCTCCTTCAAGTGCCTTCCTCTGGGAGGAAGGTGGCGCGGAGCGCCGGAAGGAGCCCGCACGTAGGGTGTGGCTTTGAAGCTCTGACGTATCAACCGGCACAATAAAAAAACAGAGCTCCCGATTTTTTTGGGGGGGCTCTGCTTTCGTCTGCGCGATAAATATCAAAGGGTCGTCTTGCTGGCGGCCTTTGTGCTGGCAGCGGTGTTTGCCGTATTCGTTGCGTTCGTCGTATCCGTCGTCTGGGTGTTTGTGCCGAGCTTCTTGTAGGCTTCCTCGAAGCGGCGGGTGATCTCGGCGTGGGTGTCCTGGGTGATCTTGGGCATCTTGTCCTCGCCCATGGCGTCCTTCCAGGTCACGCCTGCCTGCTGGAAGCCCTTTTCCACGGCGTCCTGCATGGCTTTTAGCTTCTCCGGGTCGTTTCCGGCGATGGCGGAGGCCAGGCCGAAGATGCGGTCGGAGACCGCGTTCACGGACCAGTCTCCGCCGTCGGAGATGGCCGCTGCCGCCTCCTCGGGGGTGGTGCCAACGGAGGGCAGGACGAACTTCGAAGCGTCGATCTTCGTGCCGCCGAAGTTCAGGATGCCCACACCGTCATTGACGTAGCCCTGGAGCTGGTCGTTGTGGGCCGTCAGGACGTTTATCATCAGGTCGTAGGCGGAGTTTACCTTGCTGCCGCCGTTTGCCGAGAGGGCTCCCTGGGCCAGGATATTGCCGCTCGTCACGGCACCTGCCATGCTCTGGAGCATCTTCTGGTAGCCGCTGTCGATGCCTGCCTGCAGGATCTGGGTTTGCTCCTTCGTGAGGCCCTTGATGGCCTTGTTCTGGGCGCCGGCGGCGCTCTCTGCGGCACCGTCCTTCGAGACGTTCACCTGATAGGCATTCGCCCCGGCCTTTTCCTCTGTCGCCTCCGCCTTCGGTGCGCTCGTCTGCTTCGGGGTCGAAGCAGCAGCCACCGTCTGGGACGACAGGCTTGCAATCGTTCCTACATCCATGTGAAATCCTCCTATACAACTACAAAATCCCTTTTCTGGAGGTAGACTCCTCCATAGACTATTATCCTACAAACGATACGAAAATGCAATAGGAGGTTGCTTTGTCAGAGGTAGATCTCGCAGTCGTCTTCGACCTTTTTGCAGTTGGCCCGAACCCGCGGCATGACCTCCTTCGGGTCGGCGCCCTCTTCGAACTCCACCTTCATCTTCAGGGCCATGAAGTTCACGACGGCGCTCTTGACACCCTCCGTCTTGTTGGCGGCTTCCTCCATGAGGCCGGCGCAGTTGGCGCAGTCCACTTCGATCTTGTAGTTCTTCTTCATGTCGATTTCCCTTTCTTTGTGTCCAGAGATATTGCGCTTTACCAGCAGGATGCGCATGGCGTTTAGCACGGCGATGACGGTGACGCCCACGTCGGCGAAGACGGCGGCCCACATGGAGGCGTAGCCGAGGGCCCCCAGGAGGAGGACGACCGCCTTGATACCGATGGAGCCCACGATGTTCTCCCGCACGATGGTGAGGGTGTGGCGGGCGATGTGCTGGGCCACAGAGATCTTCGCCGGGTCGTCGTCCATGAGGACGATGTCCGCCGCCTCGATGGCCGCATCGGAGCCCATGGCCCCCATGGCGATGCCCACGTCCGCCCGGGAGAGGACCGGGGCATCGTTGATGCCGTCCCCCACGAAGGCGAGGGTCCCACGGGTGCCCCTCATCTCCGTGAGAAGCTTCTCCACCTTTTCTACCTTGTCCTGGGGCAGGAGCTCGCTGTAGACGGCGTCCACGCCGAGGTGCTTTGCCATGTCCTCGGCCACGTCCTTCTGGTCGCCGGTAAGCATGACAGTCTTTCTGACGCCATTCGCCTTGAGGGACTTGATGGCGATGCGCGCAGTCTCCTTCGCCTCATCAGCGATGACCACGTGGCCTGCGTACTTGCCCTCGATGGCCACGTGGACGATGGTGCCCACATGGTCACAGGGGTGCCACCTGGCCCCCACCCGGTCCATGAGCTTCGCGTTGCCCACGGCGACCCGTCTGCCGGCGACCCGGGCGATGACGCCCTGGCCTGCGATTTCCTCCACGTCGCCAACGGCGCAGCCGTCCCCGTCCGCCTTTTGGTAGGCCTCCCTGAGAGACGCGGCTATGGGGTGGGTGGAGAAATGCTCCACATGGGCCGCCAGATGTAATAGCTCCCGTTCGTCCAGCTCCTCCGGGTGGACGGCCGTGACCTCGAAGACGCCCTTCGTGAGCGTCCCCGTCTTGTCAAAGACAATGGTCTTCGCGTCCGCCAGGGTCTCCAGGAAGTTTGACCCCTTCACGAGGACCCCCTGGCGGCTGGCCGCCCCCAGCCCGGCGAAGAAGGAGAGGGGGATGCTGATGACGAGAGCGCATGGACAGCTGATAATGAGAAAGGTCAGAGCCCTATAAATCCAGGTGCCCCAGGTCATCTCTGTCCCCAGGATAAATCCCTGCACCAAGGGTGGCAGTAGGGCCAGGGCAATGGCGGCGTAGACGACAATCGGCGTGTAGATGCGGGCGAACCGGGTGATGAAAACCTCGGACTTCGCCTTCCGGGCACCTGCGTCCTCCACCAGCTCGAGAATCTTCGAGGCGGTGGAGTCCTCAAACTCCTTCGTGGTGCGAATCCTGAGAACCCCTGTCTGGTTGATGCAGCCGGAGAGCACCTCGTCCCCTGCCCTTGCCTCCCGAGGGAGGCTCTCGCCGGTGAGCGCCCGGGTGTCGAGGGTGCCTGCGCCCGAGAGGATGATGCCGTCGATGGGCACCTTCTCGCCGGGCTTCACCAGGATGGTGCTGCCCACCTCCACCTCGTCCGGGTCCACCGTCTCAAGGGTTCCGCTTTCGCCCTCCACATGGGCGAAGTCGGGGCGGATATCCATGAGGTCCGAGATGTCCCGGCGACTCCTGCCCACCGCGTAGGACTGGAACCACTCGCCCACCTGGTAGAACACCATGACGGCGATGCCCTCAGCGTAGTCCCCGTCCTCGTAGACAGCGAGGGCGATGGCGCCCAGGGTGGCGATGGCCATGAGCAGGCTCTCGTCGAAACCGTTGCGGTTCTTGAGGCCCTTGACGGCCTTCCAGAGCACGTCGTAGCCGGCGATGAGGTAGGGCACGAGGTAGGCGAGCATCCGGGGCACGCCGCTGATGGGGGCATAGGCCAGCACCACCATCAGTGCTGCGGCCACCAGGATGCGGATGAGGTTTTTCCTCTGTTTCTCCGTCATAATCTTCCCCTCCGTAAACGTATGAACAATCATTCATGTGTTGATATGATAGTACATCAAATACACCCCTTTGTCAAGGGGAAAATCCCGGTTCCAGCAAAAATCGCGACAGCATTCTATCCCTCGTGAATTTCCATCTCTGCTGCTCCCCCCCTCCTTTCCAGCTCCCAAAAATCCGAACGCAGGACAAAACGCCCCGGGTTCTCATTGGTTTTGCCTAAGAAAAAACAAAGAACGGACTTTTTATCTATAGAAAAATTTGAACAACTAGGCTATAATATAGGAAATATATCGGACAAATTTTATCGGAAAGCAGAGGTGAGTCTTTGAGCGCTACGGATTTTCAGCAGCAATTCTTCCTGTCCACAGCGATATTCTCTGCCTTTCTGGCGGTCCTTCTCCTCGTCATTTTGACCCAAACCTCCAGCAAGCTGGGAGATCGGACGGAGATTATCCGGCTGCGGCTCCTCGTGCTGTTTTCCATTTTCGTCGCAGGGAATGAGACGGTCTACAGCCTCGCCATGGGAGAGTTCATGAGCTCCAGCCGGGAGATGATAGCGGGCATCAGTGCGGGAGACCTTATCCTCACCCCCACCTGCGTCTATCTCTGGTTTATCTTCTGCGACTACAAGAGCAGCCGTCGCTTCTTTTCCCGGGGACTGCCCTTCATCCTTCCCACGGCGTTTTTGGTGTGCCTCATCCTCATGAATCTTGCCAGCCCGTGGACGGGCTGGATTTTCTCCATCGATGAGAGCGCCATCTATCACCGGGGCCCCGCATACCCGCTGCAGATCTTTGGCTGCTATCTCTACTACATCCTCGCCGTGGGCGTCTGCATCTACGGCTATTTCCGAGGCTCCGTGGTGGAAAAGGATCTGTCCCTTCGGCTCTTCCTCTACGCCCTCATCCCCATCCTGGGCGGCGTGCTCCAAATCATTGATGGGAATTTCCCCTTCACGGTGGCGACCATCACCCTCAGCGTGTTCTTCACCTTCATCTCCATGCAGGGCCAGCGCATCTCCACGGATGCCATGACCTCGCTGAACAACAAATTCCGCATTTCCCAGTACGTGGAGAGCCGCATCAAGGGCGCCCATCATCATCCCTTCACCTTCTACATGATGGATGTGAACCGCTTCAAGATGATAAATGACACCTACGGCCATGTGGCGGGCGACCATGCCCTCATCCTCGTGGCGGAATCCATCAAGGCCCTGACGGACGAGTTCGACGGCTTCGCCGGTCGCTACGGCGGCGACGAATTCGTCATCGTGCTGGATGTGGGCCAGGCCGATGACCCCATCGCCCTGGAGGAGACGCTGAATGCCAACATCGCCAAGAATGCGCGCCTTGCCAAGCTGGAGTTCGATGTGACGATCTCCGTGGGCCGCACCCTCTGCGACGACCCGAAGGACACCATCGAGGATGTCTTCCGCCGGGCTGACGCCCAGCTCTACGAGCGAAAGCAAGCCCGCAAGCAGCTGCGCATGGACTAGAAAACGCACACCCATTCGGGTGTGCATTTTCTATTTCTATCGGAAAGAACGTCAAGCAGAAATGACGGGTCCCTGTTCCAAGCTGCCCTCTATACGCGGAAGGCAATCACCATGCTGCCATCCTCAGTATGCAGGATATCCGCATGGACCTCATAGAGCTCCTCAATAAACGCGGGTGCCAGAACCTCCTCAGGCGTCCCCTCTGCGAGAATCTTCGCGTCCTTCACGGCAATGAGCCTGTCGCAATACTTCGCTGCGATATTGAGATCGTGGATGGCAGCGACGACTGTCTTCTTCATCGCCTTCACCCGCTCCATGATCTGGAGCTGGTAGCGGATGTCGAGGTGATTCGTGGGCTCATCGAGGATGAGGCAGGGCGTCTCTTGCGTAAAGGCCCGGGCGAGGAGGACGCGTTGCTGCTCGCCCCCCGACAGGCTCTGGAAGGAGCTGTCCCGGAAGGCCTCCATGCCGACAAAGCGGAGGGACTCCTCCGCCAGGGCCATATCCTCCTTCGAGTACCGCTCGAGAATCCCCTTGTAGGGGCTGCGCCCCATGAGCACCACATCGATGACGCGAAAGTCAAAGCCAGAGCCATGATGCTGGGCCAGCACGGCCTCCCGCCTGGCCGACTCCCGGATGGGAAGCTCTGCGAGTGCCTCTCCGCCGATGTAGATGGCACCCTCATCCGGCTCCAGCACCCGGTAGACACACTTTAAAAGAGTGCTCTTCCCGCTACCATTGGGCCCGATGATGCCCACCATCTCCTTCGGCTGTACTGAAAAGGACACCCCCTCCAGAATGCGCCGCTTTCCGAAGGCTTTTGCCAGCTCTTCTACCCGTATCTCCATTCCTATCCTCCTGCAGTGCAATGATTTCCCTCTTATTCCAGTTGGAAGCGGAATGTCTTCGTCCAGACGCCCTTGCGGCCGCCATCGCCAGGGTTGAAGCGGAAGCGCCAGCCTGCCTCGATGGCGGCGCTGTCCATGGCGGGGTAGCCGGAGGAGGAGATGACATTTACAGACTCGATGGAGCCGTCCTCCGCCACGTTGATGCGGATGGTCACGCGGCCCTCCACATTCTCCTCAATAAGCTCAGGGGGATAGGTGGGCGCGGCCTCTGCGGCGAGGCTTGCCTCCACCCGCTCCCTTGGCGGCGCAGGGGGTGGCGGCGGAGGCGGCGCGGGAGCTGCTGAGCCGTTTCCGTTTCCGGAGCCTGCACCATTTCCCGTGCCGGAGCCAGGGCCGTCCCCGCTTCCTTTGCCGATGCCCTTTCCCGTGCCCTCGCCACCCCGGCCTGCGGGTGTGCCCGCCTGGGCCTCATGCTTCTGGCTGGCCTTCTGGGGGTCCTTCGTATAGGTCTCGTCAATGGGTGGCAGGGTCTTGTCCTGTATGACGATCTCGGGGACCTCTGGCACCTCCGGCATCGCAGGGGTGGGAGCAGGCGAGCCGCCGCCTCCCCCCTCGTCGCCAGGGGTGTCCACCAGCTCCACCTCCACGGGCATCGGCTCTGTCACGTGCTGCGCCAGGGTGAAGAGGCCGCAGAGGGCGGCCAGGAGGAAGAGAGCCCCGTGGACGCCAAGGGAAAGGAGGAGCGCCCTGCCCTCTCGCTTTTTCTCCTCTCTCACTGGCCGCCTCCCGCCTCTGCCGCGAGGCCGAACCGGGTGATGCCTTCTCCCTTGAACTTGTCGAGAAGCGCCACCACCTCGCCGTAGTCGAGGCTCTGGTCAGCCCGGACAACGACGGAGAACTTGCTGCTTCTGGCATTTTCCTCCTTTGCCCGGGCAAGGAGTGTCGCCTCGGTGATGGGCTTGTCCTCGAGATACAGGCTGCCGTCCTTCTTCATGGTGACGAGATACGTCACGGAGAGATTCGTCGCCGCATTCTGGGCCTTCGGCATGTTCACGTCGACGGTCTTGAGGTTCACCATGTAGAGGGTGCTGAGCATGAAGAATACCAGCAGGAAAAACATGATGTCGATCATGGGGATGATCATGACCTCCGGCTTTTCAAAGGCTCTGCGGTCCCGCAGGCGCATTTACGCCACCTCCCCTGTCGAGAAGTGCTGGGCATTTCCCTCCAGGAGGGAGAAGCACTGTTCCATGTCCGTCACGATGCTTTCCGTCCTCTGGGTGAAGTAGGCGTGGACGGCCAGTGACACGATGGCGACGCAGAGGCCCATGGCCGTGGCGATGAGGGCCTCGCCCACGCCGCCGGTGATGGCCGTCGCCTCCCCCGACTGGAGATTGAAGACGGAGAAGGCGGAGATCATGCCGCTGATGGTGCCGAGGAGGCCCAGGAGCGGCGCCATGGTAACGATGACGGAGAGATAGTAGAGACGCTTCCGGAACTTCGACAGCTCGATGCCCGATTGCACCTCGAGATACGTGGCCGCATTCTTCCCTGCCGCGTACTGCTTCATCCCCTCGAAGAGGATGTCCGCCAGCACGCCGCGGCCATTCTCTGCCATCGTCCGCGCCGCCAAATAGTCCTCCCGGCCGACGCAGGTGGCAAAGTCCTGGGCAAAGGCCCGCCCTGTATCGTGGGCGCGGAAGTACAAGAACCGCTCGATGCCGATGGCGACGACAAAGATGGATGCCAGGAGCAGCACGTACATGACGATGCCGCCCTTCTGAAAAAATGCAAAGCCTGCCTGAATGGATTCCATAAATACCCTCCAAAAAAAGCTGCCGCCTACGTCTCCATCCGGAGCGCGCGGCGAAGGAGAAAGAGAAAATACGGTGCGCCGAGGAAGGCCGTCATGATGCCGACGCGAACCTCGATGCCAGGCACCAGCACGCGCCCGAGTGCATCGCATAGCACAAGGAAGGCGCCGCCCGCCAGAAAGGAGGCGGGCAGCAGGAAGCGCGCCGAGGAGCCACCGAGGAGACGCAGCATGTGGGGCACCACGAGGCCGACAAACCCGATATTTCCCGACACGCACACGGCCGTCGAGGTGGCGAGGGCCGCCAGCAGCAGGAATGCTATGCGCATGCGCGTGACGGCCATGCCGAGGACGCGCCCCTCCGCCTCCCCCAGCGCCAGGATGTCCAGGTGCCGGGCCAGGAGGAAGAGAACGGCCGAGCAGAAGAGGATGGGGGGCGCCGCGAGGTATACGTGCTCCCAGCGGCGATAGTCCAGGCCACCTATGGTCCAGAAGAGATACTGCTGGAGCTTCTGGGCATCGATGACGGTAAGGACGGCCGCCGTGCAGGCGGCGAGGAACATGGAGACCACGACGCCCGCCAGAAGTAGCGTGAGGGCGGGGACCCGCCCGTGGCGCATGGAGAGCGCCACGGTGACCGCCATCGCGAGGAGCGCGCCGCCGAAGGAAAACAGGGGAAAGAAGGTGAGGCTCGTGAGCGCCCCGCCAAGGGCGATGGCGAGGACCGCCCCGAAGGAGGCCCCTGCCGATATGCCGAGGATGCCGGGATCTGCCAGTGCATTGGAAAAAATCGCCTGGAGCGTCGTTCCCGACACGGCAAGGGCCGCGCCCACGAGATAGGCGACGAGGGTGCGCGGTGCCCGGATCTCCTGGAGCACCACCTGCTGCTCCTCCGACAGGCTGCCCTCCGAAAGGCCGAGGGCAGAGAGCGGCGCCTGCAGCACATCGGTGAAGGGGATGGCATACTGGCCGGCCGCCATCGAGAAGAGGACGGCAAGCAGCGAGGCTATGAGAAGGCCTGCGTAAATGCGCCCCTGCGCTTTCGTACCCACATCACTCCCCCTTTACGGCGGTCAGATGCTCCCCATGGTCCAGGGCGAAATCCCCGCCATAGACCTGATAGGCGATTTCCTGCACACCGAGCACGAAGTCCTGCGAATTGTTGTAGAGATAGCCCTCATAGGGCTCCTTGAGTGCCCCGTTCTTTATGGCCGTGATGGTCGAAAGGGCCGGGTCCTCCAGATACTGCCGGCGGAAGGCTGCCACATCGTAGCTGCCGTGGTCATCGTAGGTGGGCAGGAAGAGGATGTCCGGGTTCGCCCGTACGAGATCCTCCTTTGTCATGGCTGTGCCCTCCTGGATGCCGATGGCGGAGCGGGCATTCACGACGCCGGCGAGGCTGCACATCTCGTCGAAGGCCGAGCCCTTGCCTCCATAGGTCTGCATGAGGGACAGGAGGACGACGCTCTTCCGGTCCCCCTGGGGGATTTTCTTCACCTTTTCCTCGATGGCTGCGAGGCGCACATCCATCGCCTGGCAGAGCGCCTCGCCCCGCTCCCTCTCCCCGGTAGCTGCTGCCAGGAGGCGGATGGTCTCCTGGATCTCCGTGAGGCTCTTCGCCCCCTTGCACACGATGACGGGCACGCCCGCCTCTCGCAAGGGCTGGACTAGGCCGAGATCGCCCCAGTCGGGGACGATGATGAGATCCGGCTGAAGTGCCAGGAGCTGCTCCACCGAGGGATTCTTTATTTTCGTTGGAATCTTTTCCGCGAGCTCTGTCACATTCGAGCTCTTCGGGTCGTCGAGGAGCGCATTGACCGCCGCCAGACGCTCCGGCTCCACCAGCCCCAGCATCGTCTCATCCGTCCCCATGGAGAGGGTGACGATGCGCTTCGGCTTCGCCGGAATGGAGACCTCCGTCCCCTGGGCATCCATCACGGAATACGCCGCCTCCGAGCCTCTCCCCTCTGGGGACTTCCCGCAGCCAGCCAGGAGGCAAGCTACCAGGAGGCAGAGGATTGCCAGGATAAGCAAGCCGTTTCGTTTCAAAGCATCTGCTCCTTTCGGTAATTGCATGAGCCTCCCTTATCAGAAGGCCACCGTCATGCCCAGCTGGAAGAAGCGGCCCGCCCCCGGGTAGTAGTTGCCATAGGAATTCGTATAGTTGTAGTACTCCGCATCCGTGAAATTATTGATGCGGAAATAGGTGGTCCAGTTCGGCTTGATGTCATAGCTCACGTTGAAATCCCAGACGCCTGCGCTGGAATGGCGGTAGATGGTCTCCTCAAGGCCCGTCGCATAGCGGCCCGTGACATTCGCCTTCCAGGGGCCCAGGTGGTAGTGGAGCCCGATGCGGTAGCCATTGGGCTGGCGGTTCGTGGCATCCCGGAGGCTCCCCGCCCCGTCCCCCTTGTCCACATCCAGCAGGAGATAGGAATAGGCAAGTTCATAGCTCCAAGCCTTGCCGAGATCCTGGTTCCAGGCGAGCTCCAGGCCCTTGCGGGTCTCCCGGTTCAGGTTGTAGGGACGCCAGACGCCGTCCGCGCCGGCTGCCCAGCGGATGGCGTCGCTGATATCCGACTGGAAAAGGGAGAAGGAAAGGTGCGACGTCTTCGTGAAGTCATGGTTCACGCCGACCGTCGCCGTCCAGCCGGACTCCGGATCGAGATTTGGATTGCCCGGCATATGGGGATCCGGATAGTAAAGGTCGTCCGCCGTGGGTGCCTTGAATACCCGGCCCCAGGAGGCGTAGAGCTGGGTAGCAGCCTCCGGGCGGTAGTTCACCGCCAGCTTCGGCGTCCAGTGGGTGCCGAAGGCGCTGTGACTATCCATGCGCAGCCCCGGAACCACCGTGAGCTTGCCCTGGCTCCAGGTATCCTGCAGGTGAAGGGCGCGGTTGACGAGGCTCCTGTCGTAGGAGGAGCCGTAGTCCGTCTTGGACTGGCTCTCATGCCATTCGAGGCCTGCAATGAGGGTGTTGTTCTTTCCAAGCTGCCAGCCATTCTGGTAGTCGACGCCGAGGAGCTTTGTGCTGAGGCGGCTGTCATAGTCCGTGGACTTGTTGTTGGAGAAGGCCCGCAAAAAGCCGGGGGCTTTGCTCCCCTTCTTGAAGTTGTAGGAGAGGGAGACATTGTTGACCACCTCGGACATGCGATCCTTGTAGGTGCCCCAGGCGCTGTTCTTCGCACTGCGGGGCGCAGACGTGGTGCCGAAGATATCCTGCTGGCCGGCATCGATGGAGCGATGGGCAAAATTCAGGGTCAGCCCCGAGGTGTCGTCGAGCTTCCCATCGACCCGGAGGGCCAGGCCATTTCCCGTGGAGTCGCTATTGGCCGCCCGGTAGCTATCGTCAAAATTGTAGGTGAAGTAGCCCTGCCGCTGGAGATTTCCCGCCAGGTACCAGCTGACGTTGCCGTCCGTGCCCTGATTCGTCAGCTGATAGTTGTAGGTGTGCCAGGAGCCCATATTGGCATCGAGGGCCGTCTCGTTCTTCACGCCCTTCTTCGTGATGATGTTGATGACGCCGCCGACGGCATCGGAGCCGTAGAGGGCCGAGGCGCCTCCCTTGATGACCTCGATGCGCTGGATGTTCTTCACGGAGGGAATGAGGGAGAGGTCGGCACTGCCCCGGCCGGCCAAGGCTCCCTGGTCCGTATTCTGGCGAACCCCATCCACGAGGACGACGACCCGGGCATCTCCATTGAGAATGGGATAGGCCTGGCTGCCCCCTGCCATATACTGGACGGAAACGCCATTGACATGCTCGAGGGCCTCGGCGACGGAGGCGTAGTGGTTCGCCTCGATGTCCTTTGCCGTGATGACATCCATATTGGCCGGCGTATCCATCCGCCGGGTCGGGATGCGCTCCGCCGTCACCACCGTCTCCCCGAGATCCTCCGCCGTGTCTGCCGCCGCGTAGGTGCTGGGGCTGGCAAGCCCGGAGGCCAGTGTCATCGCCACCAGAGCCGACAGCATTTTCGTTTGCTTGAATCCATGCTTTCTCATGACAAACTCTCCTTTTCTCCTATATGAAATATTTCAAACGGCGCTCTTTCCCTGCCGTCATGTATCATTGCTTCAAGTTCTTGTCCCTGCCCTTAGAAATCCAGCTGCAGGCCGAAGGTGTAGGTGCGGCCGTAGGCGGCCTCGCCGGAGTAGAAATCCCTGTCAAAGAGGTTGTTGACCGTGAACTGTGCCTTGAAATTCTTCTCAATCTTGTAATTCACATAGAGGTTCGTCAGGAAGTAGGCATCATAGGCGCCGTACTCCCCGGTGGTGGCCGACACATCCTGGCGCGCGCTCACATAGGTGGCATCGATGCCGGCATTGTAGCGTCCTTTCGTCCAGTCGAGGCCCATGTGGAGCATATGCTTCGGGATATCCCAGTCGCGCTCCGTCACGCCGCCCGTGATGAGATCCGCCGACTCGAAGGTGTAATTCAGATACGTCTGCCAGTCATGGGTGAGGCGGTAATTTAGCCCCAGCTCGAAGCCCTTGGCGAAGGCGCTGTCCGCATTGTAGTAGCTCTTGACCCCGTTTTGCGTCCCCAGGGCGATCTTGTCCTTCGTGTGGATGCGGAAGACGTCCGCATTCCAGGTCAGGCGGCTGCCGAGGCGCTGCTTGAAGCCGATCTCGTAGGTGTCGGAGACCTCCGGCGTGAGGTCGGGATTCGGCTGGACAGAGCTCATGGCATCGCTGGCCCGGCGGTAGAGCTTGAAGATGGAGGGCGGATTGAAGGACTTGCCGAAGCTCATGTAGAGGAGCATATCCTTCTGGGGCTCGTAGGAAAGGGCCACCTTCGGGCTCCAGGCCGTGAAGCTCTCATCCGGGTAATCCTTCCGCTTGTAGCTTCCCGTCTTGCTGTCAAGGAGCGACGAATAGCCGTCCGCCTTGTCGAACCGGTCATAGCGGAGGCCCGCTCCCAGCGTCCACTTTGGCGCGAAGGCATATTCGTCCTCGAAGAAGAGAGCGGAGCTCTTTAGATTTCCCTCGCTCAGGACGGTGGGGCTCCCCACCACGGAGGAGAGATCCTTCCAGGAGGACAGGTGATAGTTCTTGTAGTCCATCGTGTCCTTCATCCAGGCGCCGCCGGCGAGAAGCGTGTGGTTCCCGAGCTTCCAGGTCTTTTGAAGGTCGATTCCGTAGTGCTTGCTGGGATAGGAGGAGCGCTCGCCCGCCCCCTCCCAGTCAAGGCTCGTGGGGGCAGAGGAGGAGACAGAGGAGTAGCCCTCCTTGTAGATGTCGTTGTAGTCCAGCTCCACCTTGAAGGCATTCTTTTTGTCTTCGTAGCGCAGGGCGTGCATGTCCTGCCCCCGCTCCCCGTGGTAGCCCAGATAGTTTGCGTACTTCGCCTGGATGGTCTTGCCATCTACTTTCACATAGCCGTTGTAGATGGGATTGCCCGCCGCGTCGTAGAGATAGGTGAAGGGATTGTTGTAGTCGTAGCGGTAGTCCGCATGGGTGTAGGAGTAGTCGAGGTATTTATCCTTTGAAAAGTCGTAGCGCAGGCCAAAGGTGATGTTCTCATTGTCCTTTTCCTTGTCGCCCCGGCTGCCCACCAGGTAGTTCCCTGCCGCATCCCGGGGGAGGCTCGTATTCGCCGCCTCCGTGCCGGTCGCCTTCGTCGTCACGCTGCCCTTGGCGAAGTAGCCCGGGTAGCCGTCCGTCGTGCGCTTCTCGTAGCCCGTGCGGAAGGAAAGCTTTCC
Organism: uncultured Mitsuokella sp.; assembly: GCA_945877355.1. Taxonomy (GTDB): domain Bacteria; phylum Bacillota; class Negativicutes; order Selenomonadales; family Selenomonadaceae; genus AWVT01. Next base: position 58,067 of record CAMCRT010000005.1, read on the forward strand.
CTCATTCCCCGTCACGCGCAGGGACCTGCGCCAGGTATTGTTCGTGCCGTAGGAGGTCATGACGCTCCCATGGAGCTCGCCGTCCTTCGGCGGCGTCTTCGTCACGATATTGATGACGCCCGCCACCGCATGGCCGCCATAGAGGGAGGAGCCGGCACCCCGGACGATCTCGATGCGGTCGATATCATCGATGGGAATCGAATCCCAGGCGAGGCTGCCGTCAAAGCCCGCATTGACCTGCTGCCCATTGTATAGGACGAGCACATCGCTGCTGGAGTGGCCCCGGAGCATCAGGCCGTCCTTCGTGTCCGCCGTGGGCGAGACGAATACGCTGGCCTCCCGGGCGAGGATGTCCCGGACGCTCGTGGCGCTGCGCTTCTCGATTTCCTTTGCCGTGATGACCGTCACATTGGCAGGGACTTTGCTCAGGGGCGCGGCGACGCGGGTCGCCGTCACCACCGTTTCCCCGAGGGCATGGGTGTCCGCCCCGGTGTCTGCAGGGACGGCCGCACTTTCCGAGGCCTTAGCTTCCTCCGTAGCGGAGGCCTGCACCTCTGTGCTGGTATCCGCCGCCTTCTGGGCGACCTCAGAGGGCTCCGCTGCCATCGCCTGCAGGGGCAGCGCTCCCGTCACGAGTCCCAGCAGCACCAGCTGCAGGAGCCTTTTCGTCCGGCTATGCTGATTCCTTTTCTTCAATGCTTTCATCCCTGTTCCTTCTTTCTGCAGGCTCCACGCCTGCCCTCACGAAAATACTCTGCGAACAAAACTATGCCATCTCAGAAGACCTATCCCCTGCGCCAGAGGCGAAGGCCTGCGAAAAGCATGGCGGCAAAGGCGATAAGGCCCCCTGCATCGCCCCAGCCCCCATAGATGGGCAGAAGAAGCGCTACCATCGGCAGGAGAAGCAGCAGGGCCAGCTCCCCCTGGACGGGGAAGGACCTCGCCACCGGCGGCGTGCGGACGCCTGCCATCGGCCGCGGCTTTGCCACGTAGAGCAGGGCGCCCGTCACCACCATGGCCGCCGCCAGCAGGATGAGGGCAGCCCAGAGAATGCGCTCGAGGAAGAGATCGTGATTGTGGATATGGATATTGATGAAAAACGGCGTAATAGCGAGCCAGGCAGGAGCCGGGACGAGGCGCAGAGCGCCGTCAGCCGCCCCCACGTAGAGGGCCTCCCCCAGGGAGAAGTTCGAGGGCTTTGCCGGCGTGTCCCCCAGTTCCACCTTGTAGGCAGCAAGGTCCTTCGTCGGCCCGGCGATGGAAAGGATTTCCTTCTCCGGGTATGACTCCTGCGCACGGGCGAGGGCCTGCTCCATGGTGAGCTGTGGCGAGGCGGAGGAGGCTCCGAAGGCCTCCACCGCCTCCGCCTGGGCCGCTGTGCGGTAGGCTGCGGCACCGCGGGAGTAGGTGTCGATGCCGATGCCGCTCACCACGAGGACGAGGGTCCAGGTCGCAGCGAGGAGCGAGAGGCTCTTATGCCAGTCCGACCAATAGAGGCGGCGCGTGTCGCGACGAAGGACGCCCAGGGCGAGGCGCCGCATCATGGGCCCATAGAGATAGAGACCCGTGACGAGGGACAGGAGGGAAAGAATGCAGGCGATGACCAGAATATCGCGCCCATGGGGAGTGCCGCCCAGCTGCACGTGGAGGAGGTGCATGGTGTGCATGAAGTCCCGCACCCCCTCGGAGCGATAAGCCCGCTCCGCCCGGTCAAAGAGCCAGCCCTCCCGCACGTCGTACATGATCTGCTCGCCACCCATGCGCATGTGGGCCCTCTTTCCGCGGCTTCCCGCATCCTGCACGAGGAAGTATAGCGTGCCATCCTCCCCGTCGGCGGAGACGCTCACGATCTCCTTCCCGGGATAGGCCGCCCGGACAGCCGCCTCCCCCTCCCCAAGGGATTTCCAGATGTCCTCCACCGCCATCGGGCCGCTGGCCGTCGGCTGGTTCGTCGTGTTCCACCCATTGATCTCCCCCCGGAACAGCAGCGGCAGCCCCGTGAGGATCAGGAGCAGAAGGAAGATCGCACAGACGATGCTCGTCCATTTGTGAAGGGTGTAGATTGTCTTCATATATCTGCCTTTCTCAGGAAAACTTCCCCTCAATTCCCTTTCGCGTCTCAGTACAAAACGCTACGGGAAACCATACTTTTCCGACGTGCGTTTTCCTTTTCCATTCTCCCTTATGTAACTGCCCTTGGCGGGAAGAATTGCTGTGCGTAGGCAGTCCTTGCCATCCGATGTGCCGTCCTGCTGGGAAGCGTCTCTATGACCTGCCCCTTCTCCAGGACAAGCATGCGCTCTGTCATCAGGCGGAGGACTGCCGCATCGTGGCCGACGAAAACCATGGCCATGCCGTGACGTTTCGAAAGCGTGGCGATCAGCTCCAATATCCCTCTCTGCACCATGGAGTCCAGTGCGCTTGTCGGCTCATCGAGGAGAAGGAGGCGCGGGCGGATGGAAAGGGCCCGCGCGATGGCGACGCGTTGCAGCTGCCCGCCGGAAAGCTCATGGGGAAGCCGTCTAGAAAACTCTGCGGAAAGCCCCACTTCTTCCAGGAGCGCCACTTCCCTTTCTCTCGTATTTTCCGAGGGACAGAACGAGCGGATTCCCTCCATCAGATATGTGCCGACTGTCATATAGGGGCTGAAGGTCGAGACGGGATTCTGGAAAACCATCTGCACCTGGCGATGATAGGCGCGCCTGCCCTTTTGCATCCCCGTATCCACTGGCCTGTCCTCCAGATAGATCTGGCCGCTCGTCGGGGGCTCCAGCCCCGCAAGAAGGCGCAAAAGCGTGCTTTTCCCTGAGCCACTCAGACCGAGAAGCCCCAGGGAGCCGCCCGCCTCCAGCGAAAAGGATACCTCGCGCAGGGCAGCCCACCCCTCTCCATAGGACTTGCAAAGCCCCTCGCAACGAAAAAATTCATCACGAACCAACCAACGGCACCTCCTCAAAGGATGGAACGGCAGCGAGAAGCGCTCTCGTATAGTCCTGCTGCGGCGAAGACAGCACCTCGCTTCGCGGTCCCTGCTCGACAATACGTCCATGCTGCATGACGCTGACCGAGTCCGCCAGATTCCGGACCACCTCCATGCTATGGGTCACAAGAAGGATGCTTGTCCCCTGGGTCTCCCGCAGCCGTTTGAGCTCGGCGACCACCCGGCCACGATTGACGATGTCCAGTGCGCTCGTCGGCTCATCGGCCAGAAGGAGCTTCGGCCGTCCGAGGAAAGCCAGGGCAAGGGCGACCCGCTGCAGCATCCCGCCCGAAAGCTCGAAGGGATAGCGAAAGAGAACCTGCTCCTCGTCAAGGCCCACGCGACGGAGGGCATCAAGAGAAAGCTCCTGCCAGCGGGAGGCCTCCTCCTTCCGGTTCACAGCAATAAACTCCTGGAACTGGACACCGATGCGCAAAATCGGGTCGAAGGCGTCCGCCGGATTCTGGAAGATCTGTACAATGCCCCGCCCCCTGCGACGGGCGAGCGGAATCTGCAGGATATTCTCTCCGCCGTAGCGCACGGCCCCTGCAGATACCGCATCCGCCCCCAATGTCCCGGACACGGCAGCAAGAATCGTGGATTTCCCGCTGCCCGTCTCCCCGACAATCCCATGGATTTCCCCTGGGACAAGGGAAAGAGACGCCTCAGAGACCGCCATCTTCCCATGGTAGGAGACAGAGAGGGACTCGATGGAGACTGCCTTACTCAACCGTCGTATCCTTGTCAATCAGATAGTAATCCAACGGGTACTTTTTCAGATTCTTGACGCTGTCCTTTGCGCCGATGAGGATTTTCGGCGAGACGAGGAAGAGATAGGGATTGTCCTCCAGGAGGATTTTCTGGGCATCGATGGATATCTGACGACGCTCCTCCGGGTCGGACACCGTGTCGAGCCGTGCCACAAGCGCATCGTAGCGAGGATTGGAATACTTGCCGTAGTTGTCCGAGCCCCCCGTAGCGAAGTTCGCCGTGAGGAAGCGCTGGCTGTCTCCTGTCATGGCCGTGAGATAATTCGTGTTGGACAGGTCGAACTTTCCGAGCTTGCGGTTCTCGAGGGTATCCTCCAGGAATACGAGATCCGCCTTCACGCCGATTTTCTGAAGGTCGGACTGGAGCATCTCCGGCACAGTCGTGCGCTTGAAGAACTGGATGGTGATGGCAAAGGGCTTGCCATCCTTTTCGAGGATTCCATCGCCATCGGTATCCGCAAAGCCCTCCTGGGCAAGGATGCGCTTTGCCTCTTCAGGGTTATAGGACTGCTTGTCCAGCTCATCAAAGCCCATGCCGGCAGCCTTCGGGAAGGCTGTGCCGCAGGCATCTCCATGATAGGTCTTTGCCATGGCCTCCCGATCTACAGCCAGAGAGAGCGCCTTGCGCACATTCGGAATGGAGAGGAAGGGATGCGCCGTATTCATGACGGCAAATTCGAGACGCGTGGAGGGGATATCGAGAACCTGGTAGCCGCTCTTGTCCCGGAAGAGGTCGGCACTGGCCGCATCGATGTTCTGGGCGATATCCGTATCTCCCGATTGGAGCGCCATCGCTCGCGTATTGTCATCCTTCACAAGCTTTGCCGTCATCGTCGCAAGGCCCGGCTTTCCACCCCAATAGTTCTCGTTTGCTTTCAACTCGATGCTCTCGCCCGGCACATAGCCCGTGACCACGTAGGGCGCCGTCGTCACCGGGCCCTTTCCGATTTCCTCATCACTTGCCGAGGTGTCGATGATGGAAAAGAGCGGCTCTGAGAGATTATACATCAGGGAAGCATAGGGAGCTGTCGTCCGGAAGAGGATGTCCTCCCCGTCCACCGTGATGGACTCGAACTTCGAGCTCTCTGCTGCGCGCTTGTTCTTTTGGACGGCACGCTCGATGCTCTTCTTCACATCCTCCGGGGTCAGGCCCTTGCCATTCGAGAACTTGACCCCCTGGCGGATATGGATCCGCCAGGTCCTGTCATCCACCGCCTCCCACTTATCGGCCAGGAGAGGTGTCAGCTTCATGTTTTCGTCGATCGTCGTGAGGGACTCTGCTGCAGCGACCCGCGACAGATCCCAGCCATTCCAGCCATCGGCCGGATCAAGATTCTTGTCCAGCCAGAAGAGGGCCACATTCAGATGCTTTTCCGTCTTGGCAGAGTTCCCGCCACACCCAGCAAATAGCAGCGAAAGCGTGAGGAGCAGCCCCGCCAGCAGTAGAAAACGTTTTCTCATAGTTAAACTCCTTTCATATTCCTCTCTTCGGATCCAGCACATCCTGCAGCCGGTCGCCAAGAAGGTTGAAGAGAACGACATGGAAAAATATCAAAAATCCCGGGGCGATGAGCAGAAGCGGCGCACGCTCGAGATAGGCCTTTCCCTCGCTGAGCATGAAGCCCCATTCCGGGGTCGGCGGCTGTGCGCCAAGCCCCAAAAGGGAGAGCGTCGAAAGCATGAGCAACTTGTCCCCGAAATCCTGCGTCATCAGGATGATGATGTGAGGGAGGACATTCGGGAGGACATAATGGCTCAGGATGCGTCCCCTCCCCACGCCTCCCATCCGGGCCTGCTGGACAAAGCCGCTTTCCCGGAAGCCGAGCACGACGGCATGGGAGGTACGCGCGTAGACGAGCCAGCTCACAGATATGATGGCAAGCGCCGTCGTGGTGAGGCCATTCCCGAAGACAGCCACCATGACAAGCGTGAGCGCCATCGTCGGCACGGAGAGCGCCACATCCAGGAAGCGCATGAAAAGAAACTCGATCCGCCCGCCGACAAGGGCCGCCGTCATTCCTAAGCCCATCCCCAGGAATGCCACGGCGAGGACGATGAAGAATGTGAAGAACAGGGAGCCGCTGCCCCCTGCCAGAAGGCGTGAGAGGAAGCAGCGTCCCAGCGCATCATTTCCCAGGGGGTAGAGGGTGCTCGGTGCTGCCAGTGCAAGGTCTGCATGGACCTCCAGCGGATCATTCGGTGCAAGGAAGGGGGCCAGAAGAAAAAAGCCAGCTGCCAGGACATTCAGGAAGAAAAGCGTGCGAAGGGGCATGTCCCGCCACAGCCTGATAAGCCAGATACTCATGCTGCACGCTCCGTCCTGCGCAGTCTCGGATCTATCCGGCTGGCCAGGAGGTCTGCCGCAAGATTTGCAAGGCCATAGGCAAGAGCCATCCAGAGGACGTACGCCTGAAGGACGGGATAATCCCGGTTCTGGACGGCCTCCAGCGCAATGCTTCCTATCCCTTGCCAGCCGAAGATGATTTCCACCACAATGGTGCCTCCCAGGAGATCGCCGATGGAGAGCCCCAGAAGGACAAGGATCGGCGCGGCTGCATTGGGCAGGATATGGCGCAGAAGGATGCGCCCCCTCCCATAGCCTCGCATGGCCAGGCTCTTCCCATACGCCTTGGAAAGCTCCAGCAGTAGGCCGGAGCGGAAGCGGCGCACGTAGAGCGCGATGAGCCAGACGGACAGCGTGATGCAGGGCAGGATGAAATGACTGAAATCACCGCTGCCCATGACAGGCAGAAGCCGCAGACGGACGCCGAAGGCATACATGAGGAGAAGCCCCAGCCAAAAGGTCGGCATCGAGGTTCCCCAGAAGGAAAAGAGGCGCAGCCCATAGTCAAGGGCCGTATTCTGATGGAGCACAGCCGCCATCGCCAGCGGCAGGGCGATGAAAATGGTCAGGAGCAGAGCCCCCAGCGCGAGCGCTATGGTATTCGGCAGCCGCTTCGCCATAATCCCCGCAACGCTCTGATGATTGTTGTAGGATTTTCCGAAATCCCCTTGCACCGCAGAGAAGAGCCATGTGCCGTACTGGGCAGGTATGCTCCTGTCCAGCCCAAGCTCCCGTTTTTCTGCCACGATGGTCTCCTGGCTTGCCGTGGTCCCAAGACGGACATACTTCATAGTCACAGGATCCGAGGGTGCCAGATGCAGGAGAAAAAACGAAAGCATGGATACTAGAAAAACGACGGGCACGAGAAATGCCAACCGCCGCGCGGCATAGCTGAGCATGTCATATCCTTTCCAAAGCAAGGGCCAGACGCATCAAAAAAACGCCCTCCGCAAGCGGATGGGCGTTCTGTTTTTGCACACAAAAAGTGACGAGAACCGCCTCCCTGTCGCTCGCAGGTGCTGCAAGATCTCTCTTGCAACGGCAATTGTCAAGCAGGCAGTTCTCCTGACTCGGTTCATCGGTGCGCTACGCCTTCCCAGACAGGCTCTTCCCTGTCCAGTGACATCATGCAGCGCCCCTCCCCTTACAGTGGCGGGACCGCTCCGGCTTTGGATTCCTCCGCACCGGATTCCCTATTATGCCTTTCGGCACCTGCTTCCCAGTATTTTATTTTGAAAAGCCATTCCCTCCGCCTCCATCATTCGGAAGCCTTGGATATTACCTGCAAATCCATTGGAGTTGCAGTGCCTTTCATGCAATACGCTTATGATATCATAAAAACGCATATCATGCAAACAGAAGCATATCATGTAAACCATGTAATTTCAGTTCGTTGACGATTCCGCTATACTGCACTATAATAGGCATGATGTGTTCTATCTATGTGAAACGAGGGCTACCATGAGCGAAACGAATGTCAAGAAGCTTGCCGAGAAAATCATTGCGGGCTATCGTCTGAAGCGGGGGGATGACCTCTCCTTCTTTCTGACGGCGCCGCTTTCGGAGCTGCAGGAGGGCGCGGGGCGCATCCAGGAGCATTTCTGCGGCAACCATGTGGACTTCTGCACCATCATCAATGGCAGGAGCGGCCGCTGCGGGGAGAACTGCAAGTACTGCGCCCAGGCCGCCTGCCATAAGACGGGCATCGACGAATATCCCTTCCTCGACAAGGAAGAAATCATCGAAAACGCAAAGGCCAATCAGGAGGCGGGGGCGAACCGCTTCGCCATCGTGACCAGCGGCCGGGCCCTCGTGGGCAAGGACTTTGACAAGGCCATCGACACCTACAAGACCATGAAGAAGACCCTCTCCATTGACCTCTGCGCCTCCCATGGCATTCTGGACCGGGAGTCCTTCCGCCGCCTCCGGGCCGCTGGCGTCACCAGCTACCACCACAATATCGAGACGAGCCGTAGGTTTTTCCCGGAGATTTGCACCTCCCACACCTATGACGATCGCATCCGCACCATAAAGATCGCCCAGGAGGAAGGCTTCTGTGTCTGCTCCGGCGGTATCATCGGCATGGGGGAAACCTGGGAGGATCGCCTCGACATGGCCATATCCCTTGCGGAGCTCGGCATCGAGTCCATCCCCATCAACTCCCTCATGGCCATCCCGGGGACGGGCATGGAGGGTCGGGAGCCTCTGCCGACGGAGGACATCCTCCGGACCATCGCCATATTCCGCTACATCAACCCCACGGCCAATATCCGCCTGGCAGCTGGCAGGAAGCTGCTGCCAGAGAACGGTGCCACGGCTCTCAAGTCCGGCGCCAGCGCGTCCATCACGGGCAATATGCTCACCACGTCGGGCACCACTATCAAGGAGGATATGGAGATGATCGAGCGGCTGGGCCTCACAAACAGGGACGAGGACTGCCGCGCCGCCACCGGCACCTGCGGCGCGAGGTGATCTGCAAAAATAAAAGTGGCTGTGATGAGCAATCGTTCATCACAGCCACTTTTTTCTATCCGTAACTCCCAGCATCAAGACTCCCTCCGTCACGCCTGCGGCGTGCCACCTCCCTCTAGAGGGAGGCAAGCAAGTCTCCCGCGGTCGCAATGGGTTGCAGGTGCTTGTACTTTCCTGCTGCCTGATGGCTTTCTCCTTCATGCCCTTCTATTGCCAAGCTGCTGAGCAAAACCTCGTCCCCCTCTCGAGGGGGAATGCCCGCAGGGCAAGGGGGAGTCTGCGAGGAAGATGTTATTCAGCCCTATGGACGGGCATCTCAAGTCACTCCACCAGTCGTGCGTTGAACTTTTCTATCATCCTTTCCGGCTTGTAGGATTCCTTTGCTTTCCGGAGGCCTTCATGGCCCATATCCTCTTCCCGGTTGATATAGGTCATGTCCTGCCAGGCGTTTTCTACGAAGCCCTGGTTGATGGCGGGGTATGCGCCTCGGATGTCCGGGTCGGCCTTTTCCACGTGGATGACGGCCGTGTCCTCATTGAGCGGCTCGCCGAAGGTGAAGGCGATGATGCGGCTATCGAGGCGGATGGCGCCGCCCTTTAGCTTAAAATAGTCGAAGTCGTTCAGCACCTCCAGGATTGCCTTCCGCTCCCAGCCGATAAAGGGGTCGTCTGGCTCATCGGCGACCCGTAGCTTATACCAATTGTTGAGCTCGATCTTACAGGCGGTGATGATATCGTCCGTTATGGGCAGGTACTCCGCCTGGGGGTAGTTCTTTCGGAAGGCGTTGAGATGGTTCTTCTTGGAGTGGAGCTTCCGACCCCCGAGGGTCCGGAGCTTTTCCGAGAGATACACGTAGTCGAAGTTGTCCCGGTCGCTCTCGATCTCGAACTTCGCGCCAGCAAAGCTCGCCAGAAAGTTCGCATAGTCCTTCTCGATGCCCGTGATGACGAAGGGGCGGCCCACTTCCTTGAAGTAGGCAATAAACTTCTCCGTGGCCTCCTGATACTTTTCCACGGGGCCGAAGGGCTGGAGGGCGAAGAGCTCCCCCTCCCACTCGCAGGTCATGTAGAGGACGCCGTCCTCCTCGGCGATCTTGATGTGGTAGGGCTCCCGCCACATGAAGAGGTTCGTGAAGTTAAAGTGGGAGTTCTCATAGCGTCTGGCCCGAAAATATCGGTCAAGAAGCGGTTTGTCCTCTTTTTTCAAATCCTGAAAATCCATGGTACTCAAATCCCTTCGTCTATAAAAAGGCGCATCCGCGCCCTCCTAAATCCAGCTTTATCGATATGTTATATTATACCAATCCTGTCAAATCCTGGGCGTAACCAGCTCACAGAGAAAGCTTCTCTATTTTCAGTGAGTTTTCACGAAATATTTGTATTATACTTATACGACATTTCTTTCTCTATTCTCTCTATTTTGTCCGCCACAATCGTGACGGACACTTTTTTTGCCCAAAGGCGGAAGCCGCCATCTCGCCCAGGAAATCGCATCGCAAAAAAAAAGAGCAGCTTCCCTGCAAGCTTTTTGAGCTTTGGAAGCTGCTCCTTCTTTATTGACTTGGCTTACCGATAGTAGCGCACGCCGGCTTCGAAGAGCATCTGGTTCTTCTCGCCCGGCACATTCTTGGCGATGTCGTCGCCGATGCGCTCCGAGTGGCCCATCTTGCCGAGGATGCGGCCGTTGGGGCTTGTGATGCCCTCCACGGCGTTGACGGATCCGTTCGGGTTCCAGGGCATCTCCATGGTGGGCGCCGCGTGATCATCCACGTACTGGGTGGCGATCTGTCCGCCAATGCGCAGGCGGGAGAGCACCTCCCCATCGGCCACGAACCGGCCCTCGCCGTGGGATACGGGAATGGTGTGGACATCGCCCACATTGCAGTTGTTGAACCAGGGGGACAGGTTCGATGCCACCCGGGTCTGCACCATGCAGGACACATGGCGGCCGATGTGGTTGAAGGTAAGCGTCGGGGACTCCGGCGTGAGGTCACGGATCTCGCCATAGGGCAGGAGCCCCAGCTTGATGAGGGCCTGGAAGCCGTTGCAGATGCCGAGGATCAGGCCGTCCCGCTGATTGATGAGGCGCATGATCTCCTCGGCGATGCGGGGGTGCCGCAGCATGGCGGCGACGAACTTGCCGGAGCCGTCCGGCTCGTCGCCACCGGAGAAGCCGCCGGGCAGCATGAGGATCTGGGCCTCCCGGATGCCCTTCGCGATGGCATCCACCGTCTCCTCCACGGCGCGCGGCGTCAGATTCCGCACGATGAGGCTCGTGGGGTCGGCGCCGGCGCGGATCCAGGCCCGCTCTGAGTCGTACTCGCAGTTGGTGCCCGGGAAGACAGGGATGAATACCTTTGGCTTCTTGAGCTGCTTCTGACTCTGGATGCGGTTGCCCTTGTCATACTGGACAAAGGTGGCCCGCTCTTTGCGGTTCTTCGAGGGGATCTGGGTGGGGAAGATATGCTCCAGGGGCTCCTGATAGGCCTCCAGCAGCTCCTTGATGGAGACGACAGCATTGCCGCATATCACGCGGGGCACATCCGTCGTCATGCCCAGCTCGATGGCGCCGGTGCCAGCAAGGAGCGTATCCACGTCGGCGCTGGTGGCCACCTCCAGCAGGAGGGAGCCGTAGTCCGGCGTGAAGAGGTCGTCCATCATGATATTTTCCGTGAAGCGGAAGCCGATGTTGTTGCCGAAGGTCATCTTCGAGATGGCCGCCGCAATGCCGCCGAGGCCCACGGACTGCGCGGAGAAGACCTTCTTCGCCGCGATCATATCGTGTACCTTCTGGAAGGAGTCCAGCAGGCGATCGAAGAGGGGCATGTCCTGGGAGTCCTTCTTCGCCGGCACGAGATAGACCTTGTTGCCCGCGTATTTGAACTCCGGCGACGTGGCCATGCGGGCATCCATGACGCTCACGGCGAAGGAAGCCAGCGTGGGCGGCACGTGGATATCCTCAAAGGTGCCGGACATGGAATCCTTGCCGCCGATGGCAGGGAGCCCCAGTCCGTGCTGGGCCCACAGGGCGCCGAGAAGCGCCGCAAAGGGGGCGCCCCACTTCTCCGGCACGTCGCCGAGACGCTCGAAATACTCCTGGAAGGTGAGCCGGGCCCGGTCCGCCGGAGCACCGAGGGCCACGAGCTTCGCCACGGACTCCACGACAGCGTAGACAGCCCCGTGGAAGGGGCTCCACTCCATGAGGTCCGGATTGAGGCCGAAGGCCATGGCCGTGGCCGTGTTCGTCTCCCGATCCACGACGGGGAGCTTTGCCACCATGCCCTCGGCAGGGGTCAGCTGGCTGCGGCCACCGAAGGGCATGAGTACGCTGCTGCCGCCGATGGTGGAGTCGAAGCGCTCGGCGAGGCCCTTCTGGCTGCAGATATTGAGATCCTTCAGGTTCTCCTTCCAGGCCAGCTCCAGATCCCGGCCGCAGGCCCGGATCCAGCTGGGGACCTCCCTGAGGTACTTCTGGCGGCGGCTGGGCTGGTTCACATGGGCCGTCACATGCTGACGCACGCCATTCGTGTCCAGGAAGCGACGCTCGATGCGCACGATGGGGCGACCCCGCCAGTTCATGACGAGCTTCGGGTCCGCCGTCACATGGGCCACGGGAGTGGCCTCCAGGTTCTCTGCGTCCGCCGCCTTTTGGAAGGCCTCCACGTCTGCGGCATCCAGGACGACGGCCATGCGCTCCTGGGACTCGGAGATGGCGAGCTCCGTACCGTCGAGACCCGCGTACTTCTTCTTCACCGCATCGAGATCGATGACGAGGCCATCCGCCAGTTCGCCGATGGCGACAGCCACACCGCCAGCACCGAAGTCGTTGCACCGCTTGATGAGGCGGGCCACATCGGGATTGCGGAAGAGCCGCTGGATCTTGCGCTCCGTGGGAGGATTGCCCTTCTGGACCTCGGCGCCACTGGTGGTAAGGGACTCCTCCGTATGCTGCTTCGAGGAGCCCGTGGCACCGCCGCAGCCATCCCGGCCCGTGCGGCCGCCCACCAGGACGATGATGTCGCCGGCAAGGGGCGCCTTTCGCACCACATTTTCCTTTGGGGCCGCTGCGATGACGGCGCCGATCTCCATGCGCTTCGCGAGATACCCCTCGTGGTAGAGCTCCCGGACCTGCCCCGTGGCGAGGCCCACCTGGTTGCCGTAGGAGCTGTAGCCGGCGGCGGCGCCGAGGGTAATCTTCTTCTGGGGGAGCTTTCCGGGGATGGTGTCCTTGATGGGACGGCGGGGGTCTGCTGCCCCCGTCACCCGCATGGCCTGGTAGACATAGGAGCGGCCGGACAGCGGATCTCGGATGGCGCCGCCCAGGCAGGTGGCGGCACCGCCGAAAGGCTCAATTTCCGTCGGGTGGTTGTGGGTCTCGTTCTTGAACATGACGAGCCACTCTTCCTTCTTGCCCTCCATATCCGCCTCGACGACGATGCTGCAGGCGTTTATTTCGTCGCTCTTGTCGAGATCCTCGAGCTTTCCCTCTTTCCTGAGAGCCTTCATGCCCATGACGGCGATATCCATGAGGGTGATATCCCGGGTGGTGACCCCGTAGACCTCATCCCGGTCCTCCAGATACTTCTTGTAGGCCCGGCCGAGGATAGGAGCGTACTCCCCCTCCTCGATGTCCACCATGTCGATGGCGGTGGTGAAGGTGGTATGGCGGCAGTGATCCGACCAGTAAGTGTCGATGACCCGCAGCTCCGTGATGGTGGGGGCCCGCCCCTCCTTATCCCGGAAATACTTCTGGCAGAAGGCGAGATCCTTCCGGCTCATGGCAAAGCCCCGCTCGGCGTGGAAGGCGGCAAGGCCCGCAGAGTCCAGCGTCAGGAAGCTCTCCACCACCTCCACGTCCTCCGGCTCGTCCACCGTCATATGGAGGGACTCGGGCTTCTCGAGGGAGGCGAGGCGACTCTCCACCGGGTTCACACAGTAGTCTTGAATCTTCTCGAAGAGCTCGTCGTCGATATCCCCCACCAGGACGAAGACGCGAGCCGTACGCACCAGAGGACGCTCCTTGGCGGTGACCAGCTGGATGCATTGGGCCGCCGAGTCTGCCCGCTGGTCGAACTGGCCCGGCAGGTACTCCACCGCAAAGACCCGGGACCCCGGGAAGTCCGGGAGCCTTTCCTCATAGACCACATCCACCGGAGCCTCGGCAAAGACGCTGTACTTCGCCTCCGCCCACTCCTCATCGGAGAGCCCCTCCACGTCGTAGCGGGCGATGATGCGCACCGCCTTGAGCTCCACGAGGCGGAAGGTCTCGACGAGATCGGCCGCCAGCTGCTGGGCCGGGATATCGAAGAATCCCTGCCGCTTTTCCACGAAAATTCTACGTACTGACATATTGCTCCCCCAGATACGATTGCTCGAGGCTTCCGCCACGATTTCAAGATTATTGCAGTTCGAGGTTTTCCACTGCGATTTTGACGACGACCTTCAGGACGGGTGCCGGGTCCTCCACCGCCGCCTGCGGACGATGCACATCCGACGGATAGAGGACGGCGAAGCTGCCGGCGGTGAGCACCACATTGCTCTCCGGCACCAGCGCATCGTAGAAGATGATATCCCGTTTCGGGTCGTAGGGCGCCCGGGGCTTCAGGTCCGGGCTCATGGGGCACCAGCCCAGATACTCCTCCCCCTCCACCACATACTGGATATCGACGAAGGCCTTATGGGCCTCCGGCAGGCAGGAGGCAAGGGGGCGCGTCATATAGCGCTGCACGATGGCATAGCTCTCCCCCTCCGCGATATCGTAGGTCCCGTCCGCCCTATCCCGGAAATTCACCCGATCCAGATAGGAAAGCGCGCGCTTGATGGCCGGGTCAAGCCCCTTCGCATTCTGATGTATGTTCTTCATCGATCCGAGAAACATGGCACTTCCTCCTGTCTACTTCCAAGCCCTTTACGACATCATGCTGACCTGCGCCGCCCACTCCACGGCTTCCCGATAGTAAACGATGAGGTCGGAGGTATCCAGGCTGAAACGCTCGCACCAGCGCATGATCTCGAAGAAGTCCCCCGCCTCGTAGGCCTTTACCATCGTGAGGATCTCCCCCAGGGCGTTTTGCTTGCCAAGAAGCGCATCCTCGAGCTCCGGTGCCAGGTGCATCTCGGCGAGCACCGTCTCCATATCCGCGTCGGCGATGGCATCCAGGAGGGAGAACATGCCCACCAGGAAGGCCGCATCCTTGCTGGCCGCCGGATCCTTCGCCGCGTCTGCGATGCGCTCGCAGAACTTCGCCCGGATGAGGGAGAGAGTGAGGAGCTCCGCCGGCTTGTCCGCCGCGATGGCCCGGAGTGCGATGAGGCCGATCCAGCGGCGTATGCCATCGACCCCCAGGAGCACGAGGGCCTGGTGGAGATTCGTGATCTCCGTGCCGATGCCGATGCCCGGCGAGTTGATGTAGATGAGGAGCTTCTGGATGAGCTGCGGATCCGACTCCACGATTTTCTTGATGTGGAGGAAGTCGAATTCCTCCCGGTTCAGCTCCCGGAGCAACATGAGCTGAGCCATGACGCTGGTGGGGATGGCCTTCTTGTGGAGCACGGAGGGCTTGCAGAAGAACCAGCCCTGGAAGAGCACGTAGCCGAACTCCACCGCCTGGTCGAACTCCTCCTGGGTCTCCACCTTCTCCGCCAGAAGCTTCACATGGGCGGGGATGATTTCGCGCATCTTCTTGCGCTCCTCCGGCGTATCCGTGATGCGGAAGTCCACCTTGATGATGTCCGCCATCTGGATAAGGGGCTCGTAGCCCGGGCGGAAGACGAAGTCGTCGAGGACGAGCTTGTAGCCCCGCTCCTTCAGCTTCTTGCAGGCGGCGATGATCGCCGGCTTCGCCTCCACCGTCTCCAGCACCTCCACGTAGATGACCTCCGGTGGCAGAAGGAAGATAGAGCCATCCGTCAGATTCTGCTCCGTGAAGTTGATAAAGGCCTTCTTGCCCCCGGTGAGTGCCTTGAGGCCGAAGTCCAGCATGGAACTCACCATGACATTCGTCGTGGCCGTATAGCCATCGACAGAGGTATCCACGGCATTTTTCATGCCGGTACGAAAAAGTATCTCATAGGCGAAGACCTTCTTCGCCTTATTGAGGATCGCCTGTCTCGCGATAAAGATATCCATCGCGTTCGCCTCCATAGAAGGGCAGCCTTCCCTGCCCTGTTTTATTTCCTAAGATTATGCCGAAAGGCACATAGTTTCCTTTGTAAATGGCAGCAGCCAAAACTGCCATCCTCTTATGTATTAATATACCATAGAATCCCCCCCAGAGACAACAGCAAGAATCGGAAACCGCCGCTCGCTTCATTATAGAAGAAGATAATAATTTTAAAATAAGATATTACCATTTTACAGTTCATTCCGCCATGCGTCCCGTGCTCATGCACAAAGCTCTTTCCTTTTCCTGCATTTCATGGTATGCTATTCTTATTCTATCCGATTTCCTAAACTTTTATCCGAAGAGGAAGAACAGGAGGTTTCCCCTATGAAGGAACTCTTAGAGCTGCTGGAGCACGACGCCCGCCGTCCTGTCTCGGAGCTGGCCGCCATGCTGGGGCGCAGCGAGTACGAGGTGGAGCAGGAGATAAAGCGTCTGGAGAAGGACAAGATCATCCTCTCCTACAACACCCTCATCGACTGGGAGAAGTACGGCTCCGACACGGTGACGGCCATCATCGAGATCAACCTGACGCCCCAGCGGGAGGTGGGCTTCGACGCCATCGCCGAGCGCATCTACCGCTTCGACGAGGTGCGCACCGTCTACCTCATGAGCGGCAGCTTCGACCTCATGGTCATCATCGAGGGAAAGTCCCTGAAGGACGTGGCGAACTTCGTGGCCACCCGCCTCTCCACCATCGACGGCGTCACCCAGACCCGCAGCCACTTCATGCTGAAGCCCTACAAGAAGGACGGGGTCATCATCGGCGACCAGGAAAAAGACCGTAGGCTGGTGGTCTCCCCATGAAGACGACGATGGATATGGAAAGCCGCCTCGCGCCGGCTGTGAAGGCTGTGCCGCCCTCCGGCATCCGGAAGTTCTTCGACATCGCCGCCCAGATGGAGGACGTGATATCTTTAGGCGTTGGCGAGCCGGACTTCGTGACCCCCTGGACCATCCGGGAGAGCTGCGTCTACGGCCTGGAGCAGGGCTATACCTCCTACACGGCAAATCGCGGCATGCCGGAGCTCCGGGAGGAGATTGCGCGACTCTACCGGGAAAAGTACGAGGTGGACTACGATGCCAAGACGGATATCCTCGTGACTGTCGGCGTCAGCGAGGCCCTCGATCTGGCTCTCCGGGCGCTCCTCTCCCCCGGAGACGAGGTGCTCATTCCGGAGCCCTGCTACGTCTCCTACAAGGCATGCACGACGCTCGCCGGTGGCGTGGCTGTGCCGGTGCCCGCCCGGGCGGAAAACGAGTTTCGCATCACGCCGGCGGAGCTCGCGGCCCATCTGACGGATAAGACGCGCGTGCTCCTCATCGGCTATCCGAACAATCCCACGGGGGCCATCATGGAGCGGGAGGATCTCCTGGCCGTGGCGAAGTTCGCCCAGGAGCATGACCTCATCGTCATTTCCGATGAGATCTATGGGGACCTCACATACCAGGGGGAGCATATCGCCTTTTCCTCCCTCCCCGGCATGCAGGAGCGAACGCTGCTACTCAATGGCTTCTCGAAGGCCTACGCCATGACGGGCTGGCGCATCGGCTACGCCCTGGGCGCCCCGGCCCTCATCGCCGCCATGACGAAGATTCACCAGTACGCCATGCTCTGCGCCCCCATCACGGCCCAGATGGCCGCCATCGAGGCCCTGCGCCGCGGCGAGAAGTACATGAAGAAGATGGTGGCGGAGTATGATCGGCGCCGCCACCTCATCTACGACGGCTTCACGAAGCTGGGGCTCCCCTGCTTCGAGCCGAAGGGCGCCTTCTACATCTTCCCGGACATCACCAGCACCGGCTACACAGACGAGGAGTTCGCCGAGGAGCTCCTGAAGACGGAGCACGTGGCCCTCGTGCCCGGCTCCGCCTTCGGCGAATGCGGCCGGGGCCACGTGCGCTGCTCCTACGCCACGGCTCTCGACAAGATTGCCGAGGCCCTGGCCCGCATCGAGAACTTCCTAAAGAACCATCGGAAGTGAGCCTTTCGAAAAAATTTAACACTACGATAAAAAGAGTTCTTCTTTTTTTTCGTGCATCTTAAAAATCTTCCCCTACAATGAGGGAAGATTTTTTAGAAAGGAAATGCGCCATGAAAAAATACAAACTTCTCAACACAGCTCTTCTCCTCATCTTCCTGTTTATTGCCATCTCCGGCATCCTGATGGATTTCCACGTCCTCCCCAAGGGACCTCTCATGGGCAGCATCAAGGCGGCCCACACGTATCTGGGCTACGTGATGATAGCCGGCATCGCCCTCCATCTCCTATGGCATCGCGCCTGGATCCGCCAGGCCTTCCGAAAGGGCAATAACTAAAGGGCACCTCTAAAAAAATGGGATGGTTCTTCGTGGGAACCATCCCATTTTTTTGTGAGAGATTTTTATTTCAGCTTGAACTTCTTCACGCCATCCTGAAGCTTCTGCGCGAGCTCGGCCAGCGTGTGGCTTGCCGCGGCGATCTCCTCCGTGGAGGCAGCCTGCTGCTCGGACACGGCGGACACGTCCGTGGCCTTCTGCTGGACGGAGCCGGAGGCTTCGCGGATCTTGCCCACCTCTTCGACGGTGGTGGTGCAGTCCTTCTGGATCTGGGCACTGATCTTTGCGATCTTCTCGATGTCCTCC
>CAMCRT010000006.1 GCA_945877355.1 uncultured Mitsuokella sp.
CGCTCATGGAGCGCATGATCCAGAAGCTCTTCAAGGAAGCGATTGGCGCCGAGGTGAAGATTCCCTTTGAGCGCATGACCTGGGATACCGCCATGGATACCTACGGCTCTGACAAGCCGGATCTGCGCTTTGACATGCCTCTTATGGATATTTCTGAGTATGTCAAGGGCGCGGACTTCAAGGTATTCAATGCTGTACTTGAGAGCGGCGGCATGGTCAAGTGCATCAAGGTGGACGGCTACGCCGATATCCCGCGCCGTCGTCTGGACGATCTCGTGAAGTTCGTCCAGATCTACGGGGCCAAAGGACTTGCCTGGATCCAGTATGCAGAGGAGGGCATCAAGAGCCCCTTCAAGAAGTTCTATTCCGATGAGACCTTTGCGAAGATTGCCGAGGCAACGGGCGCGAAGACAGGAGACCTTCTCCTGGTTGTCGCCGACAAGCGCCTCATTGTGGATACGGCCCTGGGACAGCTTCGCCTCGAGATGGCGAAGGAGCGGGATCTCATCGATCCGGATGCCCTGCGCTTCCTCTGGGTCGTGGACTTCCCCATGTACGAGTGGAGCGAGGAGGAAAAGCGCTGGAAGGCCATGCATCATCCCTTCACAGCGCCGCGTGACGAGGATATCGAATACCTCAAGAGCGATCCGGGCCGGGTCAAGGCAAATGCCTACGACATGGTCCTGAACGGCGTGGAAATCGGCGGCGGGTCCCTGCGCATCTACAACGCGGATCTGCAGGAGAAGGTCTTTGAGTCCCTCGGTCTCACCTATGAGCAGGCCCATGAGAAGTTTGGCTTCATGATGGATGCCTTCGAGTATGGCACGCCTCCCCATGGCGGCATTGCCTTTGGCCTCGATCGCCTTGTCATGCTCATGGCGAAGCGCGACTCCATCCGCGATGTCATCGCCTTCCCGAAGAACCAGAGTGCCCGGGATGTCATGAGCTCGGCCCCTTCCAGTGTCGATGAAAAGCAGCTCCGGGAGCTGTCGATTCGCACGGCTGTCAAGAAAAAAGAAGCGAAGTAAAAATTATCCCTTGTGTGCAGGCTGCAGGATGCTGTGGTCTGCATATTTTATTGGACGCAGAATTTTGACATGTATTCTATTTTCTGCTATATTGGCAGAAAGAATTCTCACTTGGAAATGAGGGATGGTCCGTGAAGATTTCAACAAAGGGACGATACAGCGTTACGGCGCTTTACGACCTGGCACTGCACGATGGGATGGGAGCGACCTCCCTGAAGTCCATTGCGAAAAGCCAGGGACTTTCCGAAAACTATCTGGAGCAGCTCATGGTCCCGCTCAGAAGGGCGGGGATCGTGAAGAGCATACGCGGCGCCCAGGGAGGGTATATGCTGGCAAAGAGCCCCGCCGAGATCACAATCGGTGAGATCATCCGGGCAGTAGAGGGGCCCATTGCCCTGGTGGACTGCCTGCTCACGAGTGCGGAGTCGGACAAGCAGCCCTGTGACAGAGCCTGCGACTGCGTGACCCGGGGCGTCTGGGAGAAGGTGGCTGGCAGCATCAATAGCGTGCTCAATAATATCACGCTGGAAGACCTTTGCCAGGATGGGGATGGCGTGCAACATGTGGGGTGTGCTCGATGAAACCTGTCTACCTCGATTACGCTGCAACGACGCCAATGGCGGAAGAGGCGCGAATCGCAATGCAGGAAGTAGAGCGTGATTTTATCGGGAATCCGTCGAGTGTCCACGCCTTTGGCCAGGAGGCGAGGGCGGCAATCCGGAAGGCCCGCATGGAGATCGCGGATCTCATCGATGCGGATCCAGAGGATATTTTCTTCACCAGCGGCGGGACGGAAAGCGATAACGCGATCATCAAGGGGGTATTCTTCGATCGGAAAAGTAGAAGTTTGCCATGTCATATTGTGACGAGCCGTGTGGAGCACTCTGCCGTGCTCGAAGCCTGTGCATTCTGCGAAAGTCTGGGAGCAGAGGTGACGCAGGTCCCCGTTGATTCGGAGGGAATCGTGCAGAAGGAGGCCTTTGCCCAATCCCTTCGCGCAGATACGGCTCTTGCATCCATCATGCTGGCGAATAATGAAGTGGGAACCATTGAGCCCATTCGTGAGCTGTCTGCCCTCTGCAGGGAGCGAAATATCCCCTTTCATACGGACGCGGTGCAGGCTGTCGGTCACATCCCCGTCTCAGTGCGAGAACTTGGGGTGGATGCCCTGTCCTTTTCGGGACACAAGCTCTATGGCCCGAAGGGCATTGGTGTCCTTTATATTCGCAAGGGTGTAAATGTATCGCCCCTGCTCACGGGAGGCGGCCAGGAGCGGGGGATGCGCTCCGGCACGGAGAATGTTCCAGCCATTGTCGGGCTGGGGGCAGCAGCAAGGCTTTCTCGTCAAAGCATGCAGCAGGAAATAGAGCATCTTACGGATTTGCAGGAATATCTGAAGGCATCGATAGCTTCCATCGAGGGCTCCTTCCTGAATGGCGCACGAACGAAGCTTCCTGGAAATTTCAATTTCGGAGTTCATGGCATCTCTGCAGAGGAGCTTCTCATGCGGCTTGATCTGGAGGGCTTTGCCGTGTCGGCAGGAAGCGCCTGTAATGCGGGCGCAGTGGAGCCGTCCCATGTGCTTCTCGCCATGGGGCGGACGCCTGAGGAGGCCAGGGCTTCTGTGCGTGTCTCACTGGGGCGCTTTACGACAAAGGATGAAATCCTTGCTTTTGCAGCAAAGCTCTGCGATATTGTTCGGGAAATCCGCCAATAATTTTCAGGGATATCTTAGGAATTTATGGCATTATTTGTGTTCAGTGTAGCAATCGTGTATAATGGAGCTATCTGTGATGAATAATCGCGTTATGAGGAGGATTTGCAATGCTGGGCGATAAGCTTCGAGAGGCGCGAGAGCGTAAAAACCTGACAATCAAGGATATCGAAAATGGAACGAGCATACGTTCCTTGTATATTGAAGCATTGGAAAACGGGAAGTATGGGCAGCTCCCTGGCGAGGTCTATGTAAAGGGGTTTATTCGCAATTACGCGAATTTTGTCGGCCTCGATGCCTCCGCGATGGTCAAGGAATATTTGGAGGAGAATCATCCGGAACAGTTAGTGACCGAGGAGCAGGGTCCGGGAGAGAATGCGCAGGGAGCGGAATCGGCTCCTGCTCAAAATACGGCAGTTCATACTACAAGCTATTCCCCTGAGCTTGAGCAGGATTCCTATTCCGATTTGCGACAGCGCATGGATGCATCCCATCGCCGTCAAAATGTACTTTTGGCAGGCGGTGTATTCGTCGTCGTGCTCATTGCTGCCGGGTATTTTTTGATGAGCACGCCAGATGAGCCGCAGCGCAAGACCCAGCAGGCCCCGGTGCAGACGCAAACAACGCGTCCGGCGGAGGCACAGGCAAAGCCAGAGACGCCAAAACGTCAGGATGTGGAGGTCGTGGCAAAGTACACGGCCCGTTGCTGGACGGAAGTGAAGGCAGATGGAAAGGTGCTCTTTGAGGGGACGGTCGAAAGCGGGAAGACCATGAAATGGAACGCCAAGGATCAGATCGTCATTACGGCTGGCAATGCAGGTGCCGTGACCTACACGGTGAATGGAAAGGATGTGGGCGCACCCGGAGAAAAGGGGCAGGTTGTTGAGAAAACCTACACGAAGGATAATACGTGATGGAGGGATTTCTTCCCATCTCAAAGGCCGATATGGAAGAGCGAGGTTGGGATGGTTTTGATTTCATCTTCATTTCCGGAGATGCCTATGTGGATCATCCAGGCTTTGCGCCAGCGATCATTTGCAGGCTCTTGGAAGCCCATGGATATCGGGTCGGTCTTGTCCCGCAGCCAGATTGGAAAAAGGATCAGGACTTTATGCGGCTTGGGAGGCCACGGCTTGCCTTCCTGGTGTCAGCCGGGAATATGGATTCGATGCTCTCGAAGTTCACTGTCGCAAGGCACGAGCGCAGAGAGGACTTTTATTCTCCAGGCGGCAGGCTGGGGCTCCGCCCTGAGCGGGCCACGATCGTTTATGCCAGCCGTCTGCGCGAGCTGTACCCGGAGGTGCCGATTGTCATAGGTGGGGTTGAGGCAAGCCTGCGCCGTTTCGCCCATTACGATTATTGGACGGATTCCATCCGTCGCTCCATCCTGGTGGATTCCATGGCGGACCTGCTCATCTACGGCATGGGAGAGCGAGCGATGCTTGCCATTGCAGCTGATCTGCATCGCGGTGTTTCCATTCGGGATATTCAGGACATCCCCGGTACCTGCTATCGTGTTCCTTCCAAGGAGTATGCATGGGATTACAAGGAGATGTCCAGCTTTTCTTCCGTGCGGGAGAGCAAAGAAGCTTTTACCGAGGCATTTCGGACCGAATACTTGGAGCAGGACCCCATTCGTGGAGCGCGCCTTTTGCAGCAGAATGATGAGTGGTGTGTCGTACAAAACCCGCCAGCGCGTCCCTTGACGGAGAGGGAAATGGATGAGGTCTACGACCTGCCCTACAAGAGGACGTACCATCCCATATATGAATCCATGGGGGGAGTTCCCGCCATTCGTGAGGTACGCTTCAGCCTCGTGAGCCAGAGAGGCTGTTTTGGCGGCTGCAATTTTTGCGCGATTATATCCCATGAGGGACGGATCATTCAGCGGCGGAGCGATGCTTCCCTTTTGCGAGAAGCGAAGCTGTTGACGGAGCTTCCGGATTTTAAGGGGTACATCCACGATGTGGGAGGACCGACGGCAAACTTTCGCAGGACCTCCTGTGATATGCAGCTCACCCATGGCACCTGTCGGGGCAAGCCTTGCCTTTCCCCGACTCCCTGCAAGAACCTTGTGGCAGATCATAGCGACTACATCGCCCTGCTACGGAAGCTTCGCGCACTGCCACGGGTGAAAAAGGTCTTTATCCGCTCAGGAATCCGCTTCGACTATCTTCTGCTGGCCAAGGACTCCTTCCTGGAGGAGCTTTGTGCGCACCACATCAGCGGACAGCTCAAGATAGCGCCGGAGCATATTTCCGATCGGGTGACGCGACTGATGGGGAAATCCGGTCGAAAGACGTATCTTGCCTTTGTTCATCGCTTTGAGCGCATCAATAAACGTTTGGGGAAGAAGCAGTATCTCGTTCCGTATTTCATGTCAAGCCATCCGGGCTCCACGCTGGAGGACGCGATAGAGCTTGCTGTATTTCTAAAGGAAATGGGATATCACCCACAGCAGGTCCAAGACTTCATCCCCACGCCGGGAACGCTTTCGACCTGCATGTACTACACAGGGAAGCATCCGCTTACTGGAGAACCTGTCTATGTGGCTAAGACACCAAAGGAAAAGATGCTTCAGAGATCGCTATTGCAATTCTGGAAACCGGAAAACCACGTTCATGTCCGGGAGGCCCTGCATCTGGCAGGGCGAGAGGACTTGATCGGGTATGGAAAAAAAGCTCTCGTACCGCCTCAGAAACATCTTCCCCAGCAGGGGAAGCATGGGCTGCGCAAAGAAAGGAAAAAGAAATGAAGTGCCCGTATTGTAAAAAGGGAGATAGCCGTGTCATTGATTCTCGCGCAGCTGAAGAGGGGACGACGATACGCCGTCGCCGGGAATGCATGGGCTGTGGCAAGCGTTTCACCACCTATGAGGTCGTCGAGAAGGTTCCTTTGATGGTGGTGAAAAGCGACGGTCGCCGCGAGGAGTTTTCTCGGGATAAAATCCTGCGAGGTGTCATTCGCTCCTGTGAGAAGCGGGACCTTTCCATGGAGAGCATCGTATCCCTCGTGAACGATATCGAGAGAGATATCCGCAATACGATGGATCGGGAGGTGCCCTCCCAGGAAATCGGCAGGTTTGTCATGGAACGGTTGAAAGCCTTTGATGATGTGGCATATATCCGATTTGCATCCGTTTATCGGAAATTTGCGGATGTATCGAGCTTCCTGGAAGAGCTGAAGGAACTGGAATCAAGCAAAAAGACAGAGCGCAAGGAATGAATGCGCGGGAGGGGTTTCTTGGATTGGGCGTTAAAAAAAGAGATGAAGGAAAGACGCGATAAGGAGCGCGGATTTTTTCTCTTTCCAGCGGGGACGCGAATGCGGGTGGCACTGGCGTATCCCAATTCCTATTTCGTGGGAATGTCAAACCTTGGGATGCACATCATCTACGATTTGCTGAACAAGCGGGATGATGTGGCCTGCGAGCGATTCTTTCTCCCGGATCGAAGGGATATTTCCCGCTATGAGAATACGAAGACGCCCCTCATAAGCGTGGAGTCCCAAACACCCCTTTATGAGTTTGATGTCATTGCCTTTGCCATATCCTTTGAGATGGACTATTTCCATGTCATTAAGATGCTGCAGCTGGGGCGCGTTCCGGTCAAGGCTGAGGAGCGCAAGGCGTCAGATCCTATTCTTATTGCGGGAGGCCCCTGTCCGACATTCAACCCGGAGCCGCTTTCTGCTATATTTGACGCCTTCGTGATTGGCGAAGGCGAGGTCATCGTGCCGCAGATGATGGATGTCATACAGATGTCGCGTGTGGAGTCCTGGCCCCGGCAAAAGCTCCTGGAAGAGCTCGCAAAGGTGCCTGGCGTATACGTGCCCCGCCTCTATCATCATGAATACGATCCAGACGGAAAGCTCATCTCCATCACACCAGTGGGGAAGGCACCTTCGCATGTCTCTCGCCAATGGGTGAAAGATCTCGATGAATATCCCGCCCATACGGTCGTCCTGACGGATGATACGGAGTTTAATTTCTACCTGATCGAGACGGCGCGCGGGTGTGGGCGCCAGTGCCGCTTCTGCATGGCGGGCTATTGCTTCCGCCGACCGCGGAATCGCTCTCTGTCTGTCATAGAGCAAGAGGTGCGTGAGGCGCTTCCTTATCAGAAGAAAATCGGTCTCATGGGGGCGGCAATTTCCGACTATCCAGAAATCGATGCGCTTTGCAAAAATATCCTGGGGACGGGGCTTTCCATGTCCGTCGCATCCTTTCGGGCGGATTCTGTCACGGAGGAGCTTGTGGAGTCTCTGGCCGCAAGCGGCCTCAAGACGATCACCATCGCACCGGAAGCTGGAAGTGCGCGAATGCGCGCCATTATAAACAAGGGGATCGAGGAGCATCATGTCTTTGAGACGATGCATCTTGGGATACGTGCTGGAATACGGAATTTCAAGCTCTACATCATGATAGGCCTTCCAGGGGAGGAAGTGGCGGATATCGATGCCATCATCGATATGGCAGAGCGGCTCGAGGCAGATATGCTTCGCCTCGGCTGCCGCGGCACTCTGACGCTAAGCATCAATCCCTTTGTCCCGAAGCCCTTTACGCCCTTCCAGTGGGAGCCTATGGCACAGAAGAGATATATTGAGTCCTCCATAGAGCGAATCAAAAGGGCTCTGAAAAAGCACAAGCGCATCCTTGTTCACATGGAATCCATCAAGGAGGCAAACATCCAGGCCATTCTGGCGAGAGGGGATCGGCGCGTGGGTGAGGCCCTCATCCTCGCAGCACGCCAGGGGGGAAGCAAGATGTTCCGACGGGCGATGAAGGAGTGCCGCCTCTCGGAGGAAGAATATCTATACCGGGAGAGGGAAGAAACGGAGCACCTTCCCTGGGCAATTCTCGATCAAGGTGTGACCAATGGGTTTTTAGTGCAGGAGCGGGAAAAGGCCTTTCGCTTGGAGAAAACCTTGGCCTGCTTCGAGGGCTGTCACCGCTGTGGCGTTTGCTGATATCAATGGTCATTTTGTCCAGCTTATCCTATAGGCAGAGGAGAGGAAGTTTGTATGAGCTATATCGTAGAGCACATGTCGAACAATGTATGGCGCGGCAAGTTTTCCGAGTTTCCGGAGGATGAGGTCATACATGGATTTTCCTGCAGGCTTGGAGGCGTCAGCAAGGCCCCCTATGCCGCTCTTGATATGGGGCTTCATGTGGGAGACGTGCTGGAGAACGTTCTTGCAAATCGCAAGCTGTTCCTCTCCTATCTCCATATAAAGAGCGACCATATCGTCGCGGCAGAACAGGTTCATGGCAATCGCGTCGCTCGGGTCGGACAGGCAGAAATGGGAGCAGGCGCCCTGGACTACGAAAGTGCCTGCAAGGCGACGGATGCACTCATCACCGATGTGCCGGGGGTGCCGCTCTTCATGTGCTTTGCGGATTGCGTGCCGCTCATCTTCTATGATAAGGAAAAGCATGCCGTCGGGCTTGCCCATGCAGGCTGGAAAGGTACGATTGCCTCCGTTGCAAAGGAGACGGTGCAGGCGATGACAGAAGAATTTCAGACGAATCCTTCTGACCTGCTCGTGGGAATCGGCCCATCCATTGGCCCCTGCTGCTTCTCTGTGGGGGATGAGGTGGCTGATGCCTTTCGCTCCTATTATGGACAGGAGGCAGACAGGATTCTCCAGGAGAAAGATGGCAAAGCCCATATCAATCTATGGGAAGCGAACCGCCTGCAATTGGAACAGGCAGGCATACGGTCGGGGAATATCCTTTCCTCTGATACGTGCACATCCTGCCAGCATGCATGGTACTATTCCTATCGCGCAGATGGCGGGACCACGGGGCGCATGGGAGCGGTAATCGCCCTTCATGCGTATGGAAAGCAGGTGTGAAGATGATTGCAGAAAATTTTCATCAGGTAGAAGCGGAAATAGATGCGGCAAAGGCGCGTCGCCGTCCTGTGGTCGGGGACAAGGATGTACTCCTCGTGGCTGTGACGAAAAATCACGACGTGGAAGCCATGCGCGAGGCGATCGATGCGGGGGCCACTACGGTGGGAGAAAACAGGATTCAAGAGGCCGTCTCAAAATACGATGTCTTGGACCGTTCTGTTTCCTGGCATCTCATCGGTCATCTGCAGACGAATAAGGCAAAGCAGGCTGTCCGCTATTTTGATCTCATCCATTCTGTCGATTCCGAGCATTTGGCCAAGGCGCTCGATCAAGCGGCGGGGAAAATGAATAAGGTCCAGGATATTCTCATCCAGGTAAATCTGGCGAAGGAAGCATCGAAATCAGGTGTCTATCGCGAGGACCTGTTGGCGCTCCTCGATACGATTGATAAAAATATGGAACATCTTCATATTGTCGGCCTCATGTGCATCGCCCCAAATTATGAAGATGTGGAAGAGTGCCGGCCGCTATTTCATGAAATGTACGAAATATTTTCCAAGGTAAAGGAAATTTCCTATAAAACAGCGAATATAAGATATTTATCGATGGGTATGAGCCACGATTATAAGATTGCTGTGGAGGAAGGGGCGAACATCGTTCGCGTCGGCACCGCTATTTTTGGAGCGCGTCAATATTAGGAGGCTTCCCTATGAGTTTTTTTGATAAGATGTGCGGAAAGATCGGACTGACAGATCCTGAGGAAGAAAAGCTGGATCAGGCAGAAGCAGCACTGTTGGCGCAGGAGAAAGCGGAGAAAGAGGAAGCGGAGCGTGTGTCTATGAATTATGGGAAAAATGATGAGGGCAGGGATAATGTCGTGAACTTTCACGCCTCAGCAACCTCGTCCAAGGATAATGTCATATCGGCCCGCATAAAGGTGATCGTCATTGAGCCGAAATCCTTTGATGATGCCCAGCAGGTGGCGAATAATTTGCGGGAGAAAAAGCCTGTTGTCATCAACTTCGAGAAAACGGCGGAAAAGAATATCAAGCAGCGCATTATCGACTTTATCGGCGGAACGATTTATGCCATCGATGGGGAGATCCGGAAGGTCGGAAACGAAGTGTTCCTTTGCACGCCCAGCAATGTGAATGTGGCTGTTTCAGATGACAATCACAAGACCTCCGCAGAAATGCCCTGGCTCAGAAAGTAAGGGAATGGCATGATGGATGCAATAAAGCTTGGAATCCTTGGCGGCGGGCAGATGGCAGAAGCCATCATAAAAGGGCTGCGTGCCAAGGAGGTGCTGGACGCCGATCGGATCTTTGTGTCGGATCATAAGAAAGAACGCGCTGAGGAGCTACATAGAAAATACGGCGTTCAGGGCACGACGGATACAAAGCATATGCTTCAAAGCGTTGGCGTGCTTATCCTGGCAGTAAAGCCCCAGTTCCTCACGCATACACTTTCCGAAATTGCAGAGGGCCTTGCCGCAGAGGCGCTTTTGATTTCCATCGTTGCAGGGGCATCGATATCCTATTTCGAGGAGCATCTCCCCAATCCCGTTATCCGTGTCATGCCGAATACGCCGCTATCGGTAGGCGCAGGGATGTCGGTATTTTCCTTAGGGAGCAGGGCTTCGGAAAAGGATGCGGAGCGAACGCGGACACTGTTCGGAGCATCGGGGAAGGCGCTCTGCCTGCCTGAGAGCAGTATGGATGCGGTGACAGGCCTATCTGGCAGTGGGCCTGCCTTTGTGCTGCTTCTTCTTGAGGCAATGGCGGACGGAGGCGTTGCGGCGGGCCTGAAGAAGAGTGATGCCCTTGCGCTTGCAACGCAGACGATTCTTGGCACGGCACAGATGGTCTCTGAGACAAAGACCCATCCATCGATTCTCAGGGATGCTGTGACAAGTCCGGCAGGGACGACAATAGCCGGACTCCGCGTGCTGGAGGAACGGGGCGTACGCGGCGCCCTTCTGGATGCTGTGCTTGCCGCTGCAAATCGTTCGAAGGAACTCGGAAATTCCTAAGAGAGAATTTGAAAGAGAATGTATAGGCTATGGTGAACGAACAAAGAGAAAAGATCCTTCGCTACTATCGAGGCACGGAAGGTGAGCTTGTCGCACAAAAGCTGGTGAATCTAACAGACGCGCTGGCAAAAACACATAAATATCGCCTGAGCGGTTTCCTGGATCCCTACGGCCAGGAGATTGCTGAAATGGTTCAGGCAAATCTTGGCGGATTTCACCTTTCCTTTGATGGAGGCTACCAAGGGGCGGAACGGGCCCGGGCGATGTTTATCGATGAGGATTTCAAGGGAACGCCGTCAGGCTATGAAATCTCCTGCGTACATGCTGCTTGGGATGAGCGCTTCGCCCATGTGACACACCGGGATGTGCTCGGAGCCATCCTGGGGCTCGGCATCACGCGGGAGGCAGTCGGGGATCTTCTCCTGTCCCAAGGAAGTGCACGCATCCTGTGCACATCGGAGATGGCAGAGTTTCTTTCTGCAAATCTCGATAAAATCGGTGCGGTACCAGTGAAGTCCGAAATATCCTCGCTGGAGGACATTGCACCACGGGAAGAGCGCTGCAAGGAAATCCGGGCGACAGTGGCATCTCTGCGGCTGGACTCCATCACAGCATCCGGCTTCGGCATATCGCGCAGTCGCGCAGCAAGTGACATTGATGCTGACAAGCTCCGTCTGAACTGGCAGCCTGTGAAGGGGCCCTCCCAGGCG
This sequence comes from uncultured Mitsuokella sp., assembly GCA_945877355.1. Lineage (GTDB taxonomy): Bacteria > Bacillota > Negativicutes > Selenomonadales > Selenomonadaceae > AWVT01. The sequence goes on from CAMCRT010000006.1 coordinate 11,341, forward strand.
GTCAAGGAAGGGGATGTCCTTTCGATGCGCGGACGGGGGCGGCTTGTCGTGGAGAGCATCGGCGGGCAAACGAAGAAAGGGCGCACCGTCGTAGTCCTTAAGCGCTATTTATAAATTCTGTGGGGAGGAATCACGCAATGCTTACACCGCTTGATATTCATAACAAGACTTTCAAGAAAAGCTTTCGGGGCTATAATGAGGACGAAATCGATGATTTTCTCGATGACGTTGTAAATGATTATGAGCGCCTGTTCCGGGAAAATGATCAGCTCAAGGCAGATCTGGAACGGGTCAAAAAAGATAATGACCAATATCATGCATTGGAGGAAAATCTCAAGCAGACACTCATTGTCGCCCAAAAGACAGCAGAGGAAATCATGTCGGCCTCCCGCAAGAATGCGGAGGAGCTAAGGGAAAACACGGCAAAGGAATGTCAGAACATGCGCCAGGAGGCAGAGCTTCGGGGCAAGCAGATGATCGATGAGGCGCTGAAAAAGGTCAGCGGCATTGTGGCGGACTATGAGCGCCTCGTCGAGGATCGGAAGCAGTTCCTGCGCAAATCCAAGCTGACGCTGGAGGCGGAGCTATCCATCATCAGCGATGCCATTGCAGCCCTTCCAGACCGAGAGCGTGAAGAGGAGCCCCCAAAGGCGGAGAAAGCAGTGAAGGAGGAGCCTAAAAAAGAGGAAGCTGAGCCGGAAAAGAAAAACGTGGTGGAAAAGGAAAGCGTACAGAAGCAGGAGGCAACGCTTCGTATAGATTCCGAGGTGTCCCTTCCAGCCGATGCTTCTGCCTCGCAAGAGCCGCAGGTGCAAATCGCACCTCCCGTGGCAAAGAGCTGATGACTTTATGCCTGCTATTTTGTTTTGTGCTATTGTTGTGATGGATCAGCTGGCAAAGTTCCTTGTTTCTTCGGACATGCAGCCTGGAGAAAGCATAGCGGTCCTTGGCTCCTTCTTTCATCTTACCTATGTCTTGAATCCAGGTGCAGCCTTTGGAATCTTCGAGAATGCACAGGCCTTCTTCATTGGGGCGGGCGTTTGCATTCTTCTGCTATTCGCCATCTTCCACAAGATGTTGCGCAGGGAGCCAGCGCTTTTCTACTATGGCTCCATATCTTTGATTGCCGGGACGGTCGGGAACCTGATCGATCGCATCCATACCGGGCTTGTCATCGACTATTTTGATTTCCGCATATGGCCTGTCTTCAATATTGCGGATGTGGCAATTGTGGTGGGAGTCGCTTTGATGATTTATTCGATGCTGCTCTCCCCACAGGAAGAGAGCAAGGCCTAGGGAAGTATTGTCGTGTTGAAATGGTGAGAAAGGAAAAGAGATGGCCGGGGAGCTTGTCACGTTTCATGTTGATACGGATGGAGAACGCCTTGATTTCTTTCTGACGAGAAATATGCCTGAATTTTCCCGGACTCATATACAGAGATTTATCAAGGAAGGGCTTGTCTCCGTCAACGAAGGGAAGAAAAAGGCGAACTATATTTTGTCTGAAGGCGATGTCATACGCGCTGAGCTTCCGATGCCAAAGAAGGCAGATGTCTGCCCGGAAGATATCTCGCTTTCTATCCTGTACGAGGATCAGGATATCATCGTGGTGGACAAAAAGCGCGGCATGGTCGTGCACCCGGCGGGAAATGTCACGGAGGGGACGCTGGTAAATGCGCTCCTTTTCCACTGCAAGGATCTATCTGGCATCAATGGAGAGCTTCGTCCTGGCATCGTACACCGTCTGGATAAGGATACCTCCGGCGTCATGGTCGCTGCCAAAAATGACAGGGCACATCTTTCCCTAGCCAAGCAGATCCAGGAAAAATCAGCCAGGCGGGAGTACCTGGCAATCGTCCATGGGACGATCAAAGAGGAAACGGGAACTGTGATCGGGGACATCGGCAGGGATCCGAAGGATCGGAAGAAAATGGCGATTGTCTATGAGAACGGCAAGCCCGCTGTCACGCATTTTTCCGTGCTGGAGCGGTTCGAGGGGTATACATATCTTCGTTGCCGCCTTGAGACGGGCCGCACCCATCAGATTCGCGTACATTTGACGAGTATCGGCCATCCTCTGGTGGGAGATCCGAAATATGGGGCTCGCAGGAAGAATCCGTTTCCGATTATAGGCCAAGCCCTTCATTCTGAGAAACTGACTTTGACGCATCCGACGACGGGAGAACGCATGGAGTTTACGGCTCCACTGCCCAAGGATATGGAATTTATCCTGCAGGAGCTCCGGAAGCGGCAAAGATAAAACCCTGTTATATGCTAGGGAGGGATTTTAAATGAGCCTGGTGGAAAAAACTGTCATCATGGATTCCGAGGCGATACGGAGGGCGCTCACGCGTATTGCTCATGAAATTGTAGAGAAAAACAAGGGCATCGAGGATGTCGTCCTTGTCGGGATCCGTACCCGCGGCGTCCCGCTGGCAGAGAGAATCGCCGATGCGATCGAGGGGATAGAGGGAGAGCGGCCGCCTCTTGGCGTCTTGGACATCACGCTGTACCGCGATGACCTGTCGACGCTATCCTATCAGCCCATTGTCCATCCGACAAAGCTTCCCGTGGATATCACAGGGAAGCATGTGGTGCTGGTGGATGATGTCCTCTACACAGGGCGCACGATCCGTTCTGCTCTCGATGCCTTGATCGATATCGGGCGTCCAAAGACCATCCAGCTGGCAGTGCTCATTGATCGGGGGCACCGCGAGCTTCCTATCCGGGCGGATTATGTGGGAAAGAATGTGCCGACGGCAGCGAAGGAAGCTGTGAGTGTCCGGCTGGGCTCCATAGATTCCATCGAGCAGGTGGTTATCGGCGAATTTACGGAAGACTGAAACAAGGCTGCTGCAGAAGTTCGTTTCTGCAGCAGCCTTGTTTTTTAGCATAGATGATGTTCTTTTCCCCAGGCGGTAATCTTGTCGTAGGTCGGAACAGGAACAGCGAGTTTCTTTCCGAGCAAGGAGATGCGTTCCACCAACCCTTTGAATTCCGAGGAACCTCCTGCGGCCACATCGCGCTGCATGGAGGTGGTGAGCCCTGGCGCAAAGGCATCCATGAGGCGGAGATTTTCCTTGACAAGATCCCGGTCAAACGTTATTCCCATTTTCACGCCAAGATTCCTGACCTCGGAAACCATGGAGATGAAGGCATCACGTATTTCGCCTTCCTTTTGGAAATCGTCACTCTTGCAGTCGTAGTAGAGGCCGACAGCTCCCATGGGGGAGACGAAGCTGAATTTCGTCAGGGCATCCCGTTCAATGTCGCTGGAGAAGTGGGCGTGAATATCTGCAGCCCGCAGTATCGCTTCAAGATCCTGGGCCGTCTTTCTGGCCTCTGGACTTGCTTCCTGGCCCCGTCGGAATCCATAAAATACCCGAAGGATTTTCTGCGGCTGCTCGATGATTCCAGGAGCGCTGCGCTTGGCAAAGACATAGATGCAGCCATCGAGGATGACACGCCCCGGCAGCTTTTCCTGCATGACGCCACCCGTTCCAAAGACATTGAGAATCGGAATAATGAGGGTGGTTTTTGTGGCGACACGGCGGACAAAATCGATGGCGCTATCGAGCCCATAGTATTTTACACAGACGAAGATCACATCTGGCGTATCCGCATACTCCTCAGCGGTACACGCCTGTGGCTTTTCGATATGTATATCGCCTCGATGATTTGTGTGGATGGTCAAGCCGTTTTCTTGCATAGCAGCAAGGTGCTTGCCGCGAGCGATGAACGTCACGTCGTTTCCTGCCTGGGCAAGATATCCGCCGATTACGCCGCCGGTCCCGCCGCTTCCAAATATAACGAACTTCATGATAGTCTCCTTTCTATGGGAGTGCATTTTCAGAAAAGTATCCAATCAACAGTCTTATTATATCGTTGATGGGGGAATTTTTGAAGACAGAGTTTATCAGAATGCGGAATGGTTTCGCTGTGGGGAAGCCCCCAAACGTTTACTTATTTTCGCTTCTATGATATGATTCTATTTGTAAAAATTCTTGACAATATGCATTGAATAAGGGGATTGTAATATAAATGGCAATACGTGAAATAAAAAAAGCTGGCGATCCGATTCTGAAGGAGACGTGCCAGCCTGTGGAGCGAGTGGATAAGAAAATACGCCAGCTCCTGGACGATATGGCTGAAACCATGTACGCAAAGGATGGTGTCGGCCTCGCAGCCCCCCAGGTGGGAGAGAAACTGCGGGTCGTGGTGATGGACTGCCAGGATGATCATGGGCTCATTGAGCTCGTGAATCCTGTCATCACACATCGGGAGGGCAGCGCCATCGACACGGAGGGCTGTCTTTCTGTTCCCGATATATATGGGGAAGTGGAGCGGGCAGAGCGGGTCAAGGTCGAGTATCTGAATCGTCGCGGGAAAAAACAGCGACTGACGGCGACTGGCCTTTTGGCACGCTGCATCCAGCATGAGCTGGATCACCTGGACGGACAGCTCTTTATCGATATCGCAAAGAGCTTGCATAGGGGGAAACAGGAATGAAGGATTTTCGTGTGATTTTCATGGGAACTCCGGAATTTGCTGTTCCCTGTCTTGCGGCACTTGTGGCTTCCTGCAATGTCATCGGTGTCGTCACCCAGCAGGATAAGCCCCGGGGCAGAGGCCAGAAGCTCCAGCCTTCGCCTGTAAAGGTCTGGGCGGAGGAGCATCATCTGCCCGTATGGCAACCGAAACGGGTGAAGTCTGAGGAGTTTTGCTCCTTCCTGCGGGAACAGAAGCCGGATATCATCGTCGTGGTGGCCTTCGGGCAGATCCTATCCCAGGAGCTTCTCGATATTCCGCGTCTTGGCTGCATCAATGTGCATGCCTCCCTCCTGCCTGCCTATCGTGGCTGCGCACCTATGCAATGGTGTCTCATGAATGGGGAGGAAAAGACGGGTGTCACCACCATGTACATGGACGCGGGACTTGATACGGGAGATATGCTCCTGAAGTGCGAGATGCCTTTAGGGCAGGAGACGACCCTGTCTGAGGTCCATGATGGATTGATGAATATTGGAGCAGGGCTTCTCATTGAGACTCTTGAAAAGCTTTCCGATGGGACGCTGAAGCGTACGCCGCAGGAGGGAATCTCCAGCTATGCGCCTATGATTACAAAGGAAACCTGCCACATCGATTGGGCAAAGAGCGCTGATGAGATTCACAACCTCGTCCGTTCCCTTGATTCCTGGCCGGGGGCGTATACCTATCTTTCTGGGAAAAAGTTCAAGATATGGCGGACACGCACGACGGAGTGCCGGACGGAGGCGAAGCCCGGTACGATCCTGAAGGCAGATACGAAGCAGGGGCTCCTTGTGGCAACGGGGGATAATGCCATTTCTATTTTGGAGCTGCAGGCGCCAGGGAAAAAGAGGGTATCTGCCGTTGACTATCTGAATGGACATCCGATCCAGCTGCCCGCTTCCTTCGAGGGCTGAGAATATGCAAGTGAAGAAAATGGCGCCAGCAATGAAGCCCCAAAGGCCAAGGAAGCGTCTGTTTCTTGGGATGCTTTTCGCCTCCGTCCTTGTGTTTGGCGCAATTCTGGCGGCAGTATGGTATATCTGTGTTCCAGGCTTGGCGCAAATTCAAGGGAATTTGCCCTATGTGCTAGGAGCAGTCTTTTTGCTTTTTGTGGTACTGGCGGTTCTTTGCCTCGTCAATATGGCGCTGGCTGCGTCAGGGCTTCCTTATCTGCCAGTTCTTCGAAGCCAGACCTATTCGCTTATCCACCTGCTTTTCCCTGTGGCCGTACGGCTGGGGAAGCCCTTTGGCATCACAAGAAGGCAGCTGGAGGGCTCCTTTATTGCCACGAGCAATGTACTCTTCCATCGATTGGGGATCCGCGTGCCTGCCGATAAGCTCCTGGTGGTCACGCCTCACTGCCTGCAGCTTGCCAGCTGTCCCCATAAGGTGACGCGGGATCCGGATAACTGCAAACGGTGCGGGGGGTGTGATGTGGGGGCGCTTGTGACGCTATCCCATGAGATGGGCTTTCACTTTTTCATCGCCACCGGCGGGACGCTGGCACGCCAGATCGTCTATAATACGAAGCCAAAGGCAGTGCTCGCCATTGCCTGCGAGCGCGATCTCATGAGCGGGATCCAGGACGTGTACCCGCTTCCCGCTGTGGGAGTACTCAATATACGACCCAATGGACCCTGCTACAATACCCATGTGGATATCGAAGAAGTGCGCCGGCAGCTAGACAACATCATCCTGGATGATGGACGGAAAAAGAGAGATTGAAATGGACAAAGCACGAGAGTTGGCAGTGCGGACTCTGTATGATATTCATGAAAGCGGCGCCTATGCAAATGTTGCACTTGCGAAAGCGCTTCGCGGTGCTCGGCTATCGGATCAGGATAGAAGATTCGCCACGGAGCTCGTATATGGCACTGTAAAAGCAGGGGACACGCTTGATTGGATGCTTTCGCGGTATCTGACGCATTCCCTTCAGAAGACGCAGCCCCTGGTGAGGGAAATCCTTCGCCTTGGCATCTATCAGCTTTTCTTCTTGGATCGGGTGCCAGCCTCCGCTGTCTGCAACACGGCTGTGGAAATGACGAAGCGCATGGGTTTTCCGAAACTCTCCGGCTTTGTCAATGGCGTGCTCCGGACAGCGGTTCGCGAACCAGGCCGGGCAAGCTATCCGTCCGTTCGGACGAACCCTGCAAGAGCCATTGCGCTCCGGTATCAGCATCCTGAATGGCTGGTGAGCCATTGGCTGAAGCTCTATGGTGCGGAGGAAACGACGAGGCTTTGTGATTTTGATAATGCATCGCCGCCTCTATCTGTCCGGACGAACACCCTGCGGATGACACGCTCTGAGCTGGCGAAGGCGCTTAGGGCGGAAGGAATCCAGGTCGCCGAGTCTCTTTGGGCACCAGAAGGCCTCTTGTTGGAGCAGCATGGAGCTCTCGATGGGCTCAAGGCTCTTTCCGAGGGCGCTTTTCAGGTACAGGATGAGAGCTCCATGCTTGTGGGTCATATCTTGGCCCCGAAAGCGCAGGAGTTTATCATTGACTGCTGTGCGGCTCCCGGGGGAAAGACGACGCACATAGCCTGCTTGATGCAGGACACGGGGCACATTCTTGCCTGCGATATTTACGATCATAAGCTTGCTCGTATCGAGGAAAATGCACATCGCCTCGGAATAAAAAGCATTGAGACAAGGCTCCTTGATGCACGTAAAATCGGGGAGCTCTATGAGGAGATGGCTGACCGTGTCCTGGTGGATGCACCCTGCTCCGGGCTTGGCGTCCTTCGGCGAAAGGCAGATGCGCGGTGGAGAAAAAAGCAGAAGGATCTTAAAGAGCTTCCTTTCCTTCAATATGAGATTTTGGAGAGTGCGGCACGGGCTGTCAAAAAGGGTGGCATCCTTGTGTATAGTACCTGCACGATAGAGCCGGCAGAGAATGAGGCGATCGTCCGTCGCTTCCTGAAAGAACATGAGAATTATACGCTTGAGCATACGGGGACCCTTCTTCCTGCATCGGATGCAACTATACGGCATCGGGAGGAGGATATGATCCAGCTGATGCCGCATATTGACCAGGTGGATGGCTTTTTCATCGCCCGCATGAAACGGAGAGCATGACTTTGAATATCTGGGGAATGACGCAGGAGGAACTGCAGACGGTCCTCACACCGTTTCGGATTCCTTCCTTTCGTGCCAAACAAATCCTGCACGCCATGTATCAGGAGCACAGGACAGATTTCAACGAAATGACAAATCTGCCGAAGGGGCTTCGGGCGCAGCTTTCTGAAACGCTTGCCATTGAGCGGCCCTCTGTGCTGGCTCTGCGCAAATCAGCAGACGGCAAAACAGCAAAGTTTCTTTTCGAGTTTTCCGATGGCGCTACGGTGGAATCTGTTTTGATGCGCCAGCCCTACGGAAACAGCATTTGCGTATCGACACAGGATGGCTGCAATATGGGCTGCGCCTTCTGCGCCTCTACCTTGCATGGTCTGTCGCGTAATCTGACGCGAGGAGAAATTTTGGCGGAAGCCTATGCGATTGATGAATTTTTGCAGGAACAGGGAGAAAAAATCGATACGTGCGTTCTCATTGGGACAGGGGAGCCTCTGATGAATTACGAGAATGTCGTAGGATTCCTTCGCTTGATGCACGAAAAGGAAACCTTCGGCATGAGCTATCGGAGCTTTACGCTGTCCACATCCGGCATTGTCCCGGGAATCCTGCGCCTGGCGGAGGAAGGGCTTCCCATTTCTCTTTCGATTTCTCTTCATGCACCGTCCCAGGAGCTGCGGGAAAAAATCATGCCGATTGCCCGGAAATACGCTCTCTCGGATGTGATAGCTGCTGCGAAGTTTTATGCAGAAAAAACAGGGCGACGGGTGACGTATGAATATATCCTTATCGATGGGGTAAATGATCGTCTGGAGGAGGCACGGGAACTGGTGAGACTTGTCAGCGGGCAGCTGGCAAACGTCAATCTGATTCCCCTGAATCCTGTTGTGGAGTCAGGGCTTAAGCGACCGAGCCAGGAAAGCATCCAGGCATTTTCGGCATATTTGTCAAAGCATCATATCCCGGTGACAGTGCGCAAGGAGATGGGGACGGACATCAACGCTGCCTGCGGACAGCTTCGAAATGCGTACCGGGAGGCACGCTGAGGAAAAGTGGGAGGCACATGGAATGGGCGTAGAACGCATTGAGCGTTTTCTCTCAAAGCACATAGAGGGGTTCTTTAATAAGAGATTATCCAGCAGCCTGGAGCTGGCGGAGCTCGTTTCCAGCGTGGAACGGGAAATCGCATCAAAGGCAAGGGGAAAGCATGCGAGGATTCCCACGACCTTTCTTTTTTCCATGGAATCGGAGGACTACCATCGGCTATATGCGCAAAGCGTAATCGACACTCTTTATCTTGCTGCGGCAAAAGCCATTATCCTTTATGATGCAAGTGCCACAGCTCCCCTCGTCATTCGCCTGAAGGAAGATGATTCCATTCAAAGGGGACGCTATGAGCTGCGCGCATCAGAGGCAGAGGAGGAAGACACGGCACAGACCCTTGTATTGGAAAAGAGGGGGCTCGTCCGGGAAGCTTCCGCAATGCGTCCGATGGATTCCCTGACATTTGCTGCACTCTCTGTCCTCACAGGACCCGATCGGGAGACCGCTATAGAGCTGGGAACAGGCGATGTGCATATCGGGCGGAAAGCGCAAAACGAGCTCATTTTGACAGATGCCAATGTCTCTCGCACACATGCGTGGATCGCATACGAAAGACATCGGCATATCCTTCACGATGCAAATAGCACAAATGGGACGTTCGTGAATGATGAGCGCGTGCGATCTGCTTGTCTTCGGGAAGGCGACATCATACGCATGGGTGAAACCACAATCCGTTATGAGGTGATATGATTGCCTGTTGCTGCATTTTTTTTCAAAGCGCTTCGCATATTCCTGGAATACGGAATGCTCCTGTGGCTGATCACGTTTTCAGTTCGTCTGGGGCATATGATGTTTCGGGATATACAGCAGAAGCGCAGGAACAATGAACTGGGTGTGGCAAAGCATATGGATGCTGCCCTGACGGTGCTGGCCTCGAAGGAGGATGGGATGATGGGGAAGCGTTTCGTCTTTTCCGACCAGCTTTCCATTGGCAGAGACCCCGATAATGATATTGTGATCCCCGAGCAATTCGTCTCTCACCACCATGCGATTCTTTATAAATACAACGGGCAATTCATTCTGAAGGATTTGGGAAGCAGAAATCACAGCTATGTGAACGATCAGCTGCTTACGGGCAGCGTGGTTGTGAAGCCAGGAGATGTCATTCGCATAGGAATGGTCACGCTTAAATTTACGAGGTGAAATATTTGAGCAAGGTATATCGGGCGACGGACGTGGGGCTCGTGCGCCCAGGGAATGAGGATGCACTGGCAATATTTCCTCCCGAATGCTACATGGTCGCCGATGGGATGGGAGGACATGTGGCAGGGGAGGTGGCAAGCAGTCTGCTTGTAAAGGTCGTGCAGAAGGAGCTTCAAGGAAAGTCCTCGATAAAAGAGGAGGAGCTTCGGAGCGCTATCCTCGTCGCCCATGGAAAGATACAACAGGCGGCGCAGGATACCCCTGCATATAGCGGAATGGGGACGACGGCGACGCTATTTCATATCCACGATGGGCTTCTGTACTGGGCACATGTGGGGGATAGCAGATTATACATTCTCCGGAATAGGATCCTGACCCAGATTACGAGGGATCATTCCTATGTGGAGGAGCTGGTGGAGCGAGGAAAGCTTACAGAGTCTGAAGCAAGGGTCCACCCCCAGAAAAATATGCTGACCCGGGCTGTCGGGATGGAGGGAAAGCTCGAAGTGGACGGCGGGCGATACACGCTTGTCGAGGGGGATATCCTCCTCCTTGCAACCGATGGCCTGATGAATATGGTTTCGGATGAATCGATTTGCCGGATCCTTCAGGAGGAGAAGGACGATAAGGCGGCGCGTCTCGTGTCGGAAGCCTTGGCAGCAGGTGGCAGGGATAACGTGACGGTAATCGTTCTGGAGTACGCATCGTGAAGTCCTGGAGTCTGCTGGTCCCGCCAATAGGCATTCTTATCTTCGGCCTTTCAACGCTTTATTTGAAAGCACATCCCATTGTCGGTACAATCGACGCGTCCTCCCTCTTGGGGTTATCCTACCTGCCTTGGCTTTTTTCCGTCATTGTGCTTTCTCTTATCGTGCAGGCCATTTTGATCCGGCGCCATCTTGATACGATGCTTTTCCCCATAGCACTTATGCTGGCAAGCGTCGGAGTTGTCGAGATCGCACGGCTGGATCCGCCGCTGCTTGTCGCCCAGCTTCGTTGGCTTCTCATCGCCATGGTGCTCATGCTCGTCCTCATCCGCATGTTCCCTCTCGTAAAGCAATCCCTGCAATATCCCTATATTTTAGGGCTTTGCTGCCTGGTCGTCTTGCTTCTTCCCATTCTTTTCGGCACGGAAATCGGAGGCAGCCGGAACTGGATCGTACTGGGACCCTTTTCCGTACAACCCTCGGAATTCGGAAAGATTTTGATCCTTTTTTTCTTGGCAGCCTATCTGTCGGAGCATCGCCGGGTGCTGAGCCTACCCGTGAAGCGGTTCCTGTTTCTCAAAATGCCTCCGCTTCGCTTCATCGCTCCCCTCATTTCAATCTGGGGTATAGCAGTCCTGATGTTCGTCGTGTCCCGTGACCTGGGCTCAGCACTTCTCTTTTTCGGGATAGCGGTCATTATGACCTATATGGCGACCGGCAGCAAATCTTACCTTTTTGTTGCTACGGCCTTCATCCTCGTTGCAGGAGCACTAAGCTACCTTCTCTTCAACCATGTGCGAGTCCGCTTCCAGGTCTGGCTGAATCCTTGGCAGGATCCGAATGGAATGGCCTACCAGATTGTGCAATCTCTGTTTTCAATTGGCACAGGCGGCGTATGGGGCACGGGCTTTGGCTTTGGGCATCCCGGCTTTATCCCAGAGGTGCATACGGACTTCATATTCTCTGCCATTGCGGAAGAGCTGGGGCTCGTCGGTGCGCTGATGCTCATGACCTGCTATGCCTGCTTCTTCTGGCGAGGCACTCAGATTGCGCTTCGTTGCCGGATGGACAGGGAAGTGCTGACGGCAGCGGGGGGAAGCACCCTTTTCCTCATGCAGGCCTTTATCATCATATCGGGAGTGACAAAGTTCCTTCCTCTGACGGGAATCACCCTTCCCTTTGTCAGCTATGGCGGGAGCTCCATGGTGGCAAGCTTCCTGCTTTTAGGAATTATTCTATCCCTTTCGAGGAGAGGCGAAGATGGCTGATCATACATTGAAACGCTACGTGCTTCAGGCGGCTGCTGCCAGTCTTGTGCTTTTTGCCCTTCTCTATGTCTATGTGGCTTATGTGGCAGTATGGCAGGGGCCAAAGCTCGCACAGAATCCGCTGAACCAACGTGGTGCAGCGGCGCGTGCCGATATCACCCGCGGCACGATTGTCGACTGCAACGGGGTTGTCCTGGCAGAGACGCAGTCAGATGGTGTCCGCCATTATACCATGGGAGAGGTGATGGCTCCTGTGACGGGGTATAATGGAGAGCGGATCGGAAGTGCCGGCATTGAGGGGACGGAAAACCGTGCACTCCTCGGGCTGACGGAGGATATGAGCCGTATCGGCCCCATTTCCCAGCTTTTCCAATCGGACCGGGGAAATGATGTCGAACTCACGATTGATTCCCGCCTTCAGAAGATCGCGTATGATGAGCTGGAGGGACATCGCGGCGCTGTTCTCGTCATGGATGCCGAAACGGGGGCGATTCTTGCGATGGCGAGCACCCCATCCTACGATCCCAATCAAATCGAAGCCGAGTGGAAGGAACTGAATGCACAGTCCGATGGGCCTCTACTCAATCGCGCTGTCCAGGGCATGTACCCGCCAGGCTCGAGCATAAAACCCATGATAGCAGACGCTGCACTGACAGATGGAGTTACGACAGAAAACGAGCGCTTTGACTGCAATGGTATACTAGATGTGGGTGGTGGCTTTTCCATACATGATTACAATGGAGAAGTACACGGCCAGATTAATTTGCGTCAAGCACTCATAGAATCCTGCAATGTTACATTCGGGACGCTTGGGATGCGCCTGGGCGATGACCGGTTGAAAAAGGCCTACGAGAGATTCGGATTCACGGAATCCCTGATGGGCGATGTGGTGATGGAGCGGGCGCACTTACCCGCCTTCGGGTCTCTTGCACAGGGCGATCAAGCCCAGTCGGCCATCGGCCAGAGTACGCTTTTGGTGACGCCGATGCAGATGCTTTTGCTGGCTGATGCCTATGCCAACAATGGAAAGGTCATGCGGCCCTATCTTGTGGACTCTGTCATTTCGGCAAATGGGGTTGTGCTCAGCAAAGCGCTTCCAGAGACCTGGCGCACGGTGACGACACCGGACATGGCTTCGACGATTGATGCATATATGGCAGATGTCGTGAAGTCTGGTACAGGAAGGCTTGCCGCCACAAAGGGCGTCCGTGTGACAGGAAAGACAGGGACGGCGGAAAATGGCCAGGGCAAGGATCATGCTTGGTTCATTGGCTCTGCTGAGCTTCCCAAGCAAAAAATCGTTTTTGCAATCATTGTAGAGCATGGCGGCAGCGGTGGCAGGGTGGCTGCCCCCATAGCCAAACGGCTCATTCAGACGATGTTGATGGATACATGAATCTTCGCAGAGGAGGATATTATGAGCGAACGCATTCTCGATCAGAGATACCAGCTCGACGAACGCATTGGCAGTGGAGGTATGGCCGATGTGTATAAAGCGACAGACCTTCTTCTGAATCGGCCTGTTGCCATCAAGATTCTTCATGACCAATTCAAGCGTGATACGGAATTTATCAACAAGTTCCAGCGTGAGGCACGGGCGGCAGCACGTCTCTCCCACCCCAATATTGTCAACATCTACGATGTGGGAGTGTCTGAGGGTGATCACTATATCGTGATGGAGTATGTCCCTGGGAAGACCTTGAAGGATAAGATCCAGCAGGATGGACATCTATCGACGGAGGAGGCCCTTCGCATTGCGCGGGAGATTGCCGAGGCCCTGGCACACGCCCATGCAAATGGCCTCGTGCATTGCGACATCAAGCCTCATAATATCCTGATGATGGCGGATGGGCACATAAAGGTGGCGGATTTTGGCATCGCGAGGGCCGTGACGGAATCCACCATGACCTATAGCGGGAATGTCGTCGGCTCTGTTCACTATTTTTCCCCGGAGCAGGCGAAGGGCACGATGATTACGCCGAAGTCGGATGTGTATTCCCTTGGGGTCGTTCTATATGAAATGCTCACGGGACGCATTCCCTTTACTGGGGAGACCCCGGTCAGCATTGCACTGAAGCACTTGCAGGAGGCACCTGTCCCGGTGCGGGAAATCAATCCGACGATTCCCGCCAGTGTGGAGGAGATTGTTACCTCTGCCATGCAGAAAAATCCAGAGCTTCGGCCCACAAGTGAGGAGCTTGTACGTACGATCCAACAGGCGGAACGCATGCTTTTCAGCGGCGTCCCAGAGCAGGATCCCTATGCCACCCAGGTGATGCCACGTGTTCAAGTTCCGGAAGATACACAGGAGATAGGGCATAGCTTCCCACAGGAACAGGAAAGCCGAAAGTCTGTATTTAAATCCCGGGCGTTTATAATCGGGCTCCTTGCTGTACTGGTGGCCGGGTTCTTTGTCGGAACGTTTATGAGCTATGGGAAGTTTTGGAGCACGGCAGAGGTGGAGGTCCCTGATGTGACAGGAAAGTCCATGGTGCTGGCTCGTCAGATTCTCGAGGATAAAAAGCTTCGCGTCGATGTGGCAGAGACATACGACGCGAGCGTGCCGGCAGGCCAGGTCGTATCCCAGGATCCCGTAGGAGGCTCCAAGGTAAAGGAGCAGCGTCTCGTCACCATTTATGTGAGCAAGGGCGGCGAAGAAGTCGACATGCCAGATCTCGTGGGCCTATCGAAGGCAGATGCCATAGCAAAAATAGAAAAGATGGGGCTGAAGGTCGGCACAATTTATGAAAAGTATGCTGACCAGGAGCCAGGTACAGTGGTGTCCCAGGACCCGAAAAAGGGGTCAAAGCGCAAGCGCGGCGATGCGGTGGATATCACGGTGAGCAAAGGAAAGGAGACGAAGAAGGTCCGCGTTCCGAATGTTGTCGGCAAATCCCTTCAGGAGGCAACGGGAATTTTGAAAGCAAACGGACTGACTGTTGGAAGTGTGACAAAGCAGGAAAGCCGTGAGGCAGCGGGCACTGTCCTGAGCCAGTCTCAGCAGGGAGCCGATGTTGAAGAAGGAACAAGCATCTCGCTCGTGGTGGCAGATTCCTCAAAAGGCGTGGAAAAGACGAATACAAAGGACACACAAAAGACAGGTGGGGCATCCAATGGAAATGTGCCCTCCAAGAATGAAGAGACAGCAAAATCAAGGTGATTATGGAGCAAAACGTGGTGGAGCAGGGCGAATTTCAGACGGGCCGCGTCCTAAAGGCCTATAATAGTTTCTTCTATGTTGCGACGGAAAGTGGTCTCGTCACATGCAAGCTCCGTGGCTTGCTGAAGGCGAGGAGGCGAGAGGCAAATGTCGTTCCGGGGGATTTCGTGCGGCTCACCATAGAAGAGGCAGGGAGCGGCGTCATTGAGGAGAGATTGCCAAGAAAGACCTCCTTAGAACGGCCTGCCGTTGCAAATATCACCCAAGTTATTTTGACCTTTGCTGCTGCAGAGCCAGACTTGAGCAGGATTCTATTGGACAGGTTTCTTGTGCTTGCGGAGCGGGCGGGGATTCCAAAAATAACCATCTGTATCAACAAGATGGATTTGCTTTCGACCCCCAGTGATTTTCTGGCGGACTATCGAGCCATTGGCTATCCTGTCCGATATGTTTCTGCGCAGGACCCTGCCACTGTGGAGCTGCTCCAGGAGGATCTTGCAAAGGAAGTGACCGTTTTTGCGGGGCCTTCCGGCGTAGGCAAATCCTCCTTGCTAAATGCACTGTTGCCTTCTTTGCAACGGGCTACGGGGCGGGTCAGTGAGAAAATCAAGCGGGGCCGCCATACGACCCGGGCGGCGGAGCTCATTCCCTATCATGGAGGCTTTCTCGTGGATACCCCAGGATTTAGCTCGATTGCCTTTCAGGGAATGGATCCCGCAGGCCTTGCTTCCTGCTTCCCAGACTTTCGGGCGTACATTGGCAGCTGCCGCTTTGCCACATGCACCCATACCCATGAGCCTTCTTGCGGGATAAAAGAGGCCGTGGCAGAAGGAATGATTTCGCAGGAACGATATGATTCGTATACAACGATTTTGCAGGAGCTTCAGGAGGCTTCTACAAAGCGATGGAGAAAGGGATAAAGATGATTAAAATAGCACCTTCCATTTTGTCGGCAGATTTCTCCTGCCTTGGCGATGAGATCAAGCGAGTGGCGGAGGCAGGAGCGGATCTCATTCATATTGATGTGATGGATGGCACGTTCGTGCCAAACATCACGATTGGCTCTCCTGCCGTCAAATGCCTTCGGAATACTACAAATCTAGACTTTGATGTGCATCTGATGGTGGAGCATCCAGAGACGCAGGTGGATGCCTTTGCAGAGGCAGGGGCGGATATTATCACATTCCATGTGGAGGCGGCAAGGCATAGCCACCGCATCCTGCAGCAAATCAAGTCGCATGGCATCAAGGCGGGGGTGGCCGTAAATCCCGGGACAAGCCTGGCCATGATAGAGGAGCTGCTGCCGGACCTCGACATGGTACTCGTCATGACGGTGAATCCAGGCTATGGCGGCCAGCACTTTATCGAGTCCCAGCTGGAAAAGATCCACATGCTCTACCATACGATCGAGGATATGGGCTTTGACTGCGATATCGAGGTGGATGGAGGAATCAACGCGGAGACGGCAAAGCTGGTCATTGAGGCGGGGGCCAATATCCTCGTGGCGGGTTCCTATGTTTATGGTGCAGATTCAGTCCAAGAGGCCATTTCCAATCTAAGGGAATGAGTGGGGAAAGGAGAACAGGATGGAGAAGGCAGTCGTATTGTTGTCCGGTGGGCTTGATAGCTGCACCTGCATGGCAGTTGCCCATGATAGGGGCTATGAGCTTTATCCCATCAGCTTTAACTATCATCAGCGCCATTCCATCGAGCTGGAAGGGGCAAAGAAGATTGCAGCCCACTATAAAGTGAAGAAACACCTCATCATTGAGACAAATATGGAGCAGATTGGCGGCTCCGCCCTTACGGATGAACATATCGATGTCCCGGAGGGGGATGTGGAGCGCAAGGATGTCCCAGTGACATACGTGCCAGCACGCAACTTGATTTTTCTTTCCTACGCTTTAGGCTATGCAGAGGTGGTAGGAGCTAGCCACGTATTTATCGGGGTGAATTCCGTGGATTACTCCGGTTACCCGGATTGCCGGCCAGCCTTTATCGAAAGGTTCCAGGCGATTGCGGACTATGCAACGACAGCCACGGCGGTGCAGGGGAAATCCATTCGGATAGAAACGCCGCTGCAGAATCTGTCGAAAAAGGATATCGTCCTTCTTGCAGACAAGCTCAAGGCACCTCTTGCCTATACCCATAGCTGCTATAAGGGCGGTGAAAAAGCCTGCGGTGTTTGCGACAGCTGCAAGCTTCGTCTGCAGGGCTTTGCAGAGGCGGGCATAGAGGATCCGATCCCCTATGAGACGAGGTCATAAGAATGCAGGACGTGCAGAACCGGAAGGATTCTCGCGGGATTGCCATCCAGCGCGTCGGGGTAAATGACGTACACCTTCCCTTCCTCATAAAGACAAAGGAGGGGGGCTACCAGCAGGTTTTGGCAAATATCCGCTTTACCGTTTCCCTCCCCATGGAATACAAGGGGACCCACATGAGCCGTTTTTTGGAGATCCTCATGCCCTGGAGCCAGAAGCCGCTGGCGGAGCCAGAGATGGAAGCGATGCTCACCGAGGCTCTAAAGCGCCTTGAGGCCAAATCTGCAGAGGTGGTTCTGGCATTCAAGTATTTCGTGAAGAAAACAGCCCCGGAAAGCGGACGGGAATCCCTGCTGGATCTTGATTGTACCTTTCGGGGGATAAAAAAGGCAGATTCTCCCATGGAATTTGAGCTTGGGCTTGCGGTTCCCTTTACTTCCCTTTGTCCCTGCAGCAAGGAGATTTCCAGC
The DNA here is from genome assembly GCA_945877355.1 of uncultured Mitsuokella sp. Taxonomy (GTDB): domain Bacteria; phylum Bacillota; class Negativicutes; order Selenomonadales; family Selenomonadaceae; genus AWVT01. Next base: position 29,057 of record CAMCRT010000006.1, read on the forward strand.
TACGGCGCACATAACCAGAGGTCTCTCTGCACGGTTCGCGTTCGATTCCAGCAGGGATATCCCTGTATTTATATCGAGGATCTTGCAGAGCGCATTGAGGCGGAGGGCTCCTCGCCGATTTATCCGCTGCTCAAGCGGGAGGATGAGCGCCATGTGACGGAAGCCGCCTATGACAATCCGAAGTTCGTTGAGGACATCCTGCGGGATGTGGTCCTCCTTCTTCGCTCCATGGAGGGAATGGCTTATTTTTCCGTCGTATGTGAGAATTTCGAGTCGATCCACAATCATAATGCCTATGCGGCACATGAAGAGACGATATTCCGAGAATAATTCGGCAAGGAGGTTGCTATGAACAAGTTCTACAAGCGATTCCTATTGCTCATATGCCTTGTCCTCCTTATCTCTGGAATCGTCGTGGGGACAACGGTGGATGTCCACACCCTGCAAAATCTCGATGCCTTTCAGCCCTGGTCAATCGGTCTCGCTATACTTTTGCTGGCACTGGGGCTCTTCTTTGATGGCAGCAGGCTCATGCACCTTGTCCGGATATCCCATGAGAATATTCGGTTTTGTCAAGCAGTACAGGTCATATTCGGAAACTACTTTCTAGCGCTTTTGACACCCGGGGCAACGGGAGGGGCGGTGGCACAGCTCATGTTCCTGCGCCATGCGAATGTCCCCACAGGAAAGGCGGCTGTACTCGTCATCGTGCGGACTCTGCTATCGATACTCTTTCTTGTGCTTTGCATGCCCTTTATCTTTATGCATGATGCGGGCATCGTCCCTGGCATATCAAATGAATGGCTTATGGGTATCACACTCGTGGCACTTGTGGTCATTCTTTTTCTCATTTTCTCCGCGCGGGGCGGCTATCTGGATAGAATCCTGCTTTCCCTTGCGAGGCGATTCGGCCCAAAGAAGCGGCGACAGGCATTTGCGTTGCTCCGGGATACGAAGAGTGCGGTGGCTTTGCTGGCGGCCTCCCCTAAGGATATGTTCATTGTCTTTGTGGAGTCAGGATTGAATCTTCTCTGCATTTACGCCATTGTACCTTGTCTTCTTCTTGGCCTTGGCGTTGTGGATGCGGATTGGTATACCATCATGGGCCGGATGATATTCCTCAATATGCTCCTCTACTTTATGCCGACTCCCGGGGGCGCTGGCATAGCGGAGGGTGGCTTTGTCTACCTTTTCAGTGAAACGGTTCCCGCGGGGACAGTGGGCATCGTCGCTGTCAGCTGGCGGCTTATTGCAGAGTATATTCCCTTTCTGATCGGTCTTTACTATACGTTAAGCGTATTCGGTCGGGATTTTTTGAGCCGACAGCTGACAAAATAGGAGGCTTTTGTGCATGGAAGCGCTTCGATATGGCTATACCACAGGGGCCTGTGCAGCAGCAGGTGTGAAGGCAGCCCTTCTTTTCCAGAGGGGAGAGCCCTGGAAGGACGTGGAGCTGACAGCCCTGGACGGTACAGAGCTTCACATTCCAATCAAGAATGTGACCACAGTGGCAGAGGATGGGCTTTGCGCTGAGGTTATCAAATTTTCCGGAGACGATCCGGATATTACAAACGGCGTTTCGATCTTTACTACCATTCGCAGGACAAATGGGAGCTCCTTGCAATTTTTGGCGGGACCTGGTGTGGGGACGGTGACGAAAAAGGGGCTTTCCGTTCCTGTGGGAGAGCCTTCCATCAATCCAGGGCCTAGGAAGCTTATCGCGAATGTATTCAAGGAAATGACGGGAAAAGCAGAAGGCTACAGCGTGGAGATTTCCATTCCGGAGGGAGCGCGCCTTGCAAAGCAGACGCTCAATCCAATTCTTGGGGTTGAGGGAGGCATATCCGTCATCGGGACGACAGGGGTACTGCGCCCCATGAGCGAGGAGGGCTTTAAGAACTCTCTCGTGCCACAAATCGATGTGGCAAAGGCGGCAGGGCTAAAGGCACTTGTCTTTGTCCCAGGAAAGATTGGGGAGCGCATTGCTCTTGGCTGGAATATTCCCCGCAACGCGATTGTAGAGACGAGCAATTTCATCGGCTTTATGTTGGAAAAGGCTGTGGAGCGGGACTTCCAAAAGATTCTTCTCCTAGGCCATATTGGAAAGCTTGCCAAAGTGGCAGCTGGTGTCTTTTATACCCATAATCGCATCGCTGATGCCCGTCTGGAAGCCATTGCTGCCTATGCTGCAGAGGCGGGGCTTCCCTCCAGGCATGTCGCGTCGATCTTGTCTGCCACGACAACAGAGGATGCGCTTTCGCTGCTGGAGGCGGAGAGGCTAAAGCAAAAGGTCTGCAATCGCCTCGCTGAGCGGGCTGGCATTCGGGCGGAACGCTTCCTTTTCGGGAAGGCACAGGTAGGGATCGTCTTGGTGAGCATGACCGGTGAGATTCTTGGTACAAACAGGACGGCACAGCAGATAGGAGATGAATTTTCATGGAATATCCCGAAGAAGGGCTCCGTCCCATCGTTGTCGCAGGCATAGGGCCGGGCCATCCCGATTACATCCTTCCTGCGGCACGTCAAGCTATCGAGAGGGCGCACATTCTCGTGGGCGGGAAAAGAGCGCTGGAGACCTTTGGGCAGCCCCATCAGGAGACCCGAGCTATTTCCCGGGATATTGGCGGAGTGCTTGATTTCATAGAAGAAAAAAGGAAGCAGGCGCAGGTCGTCGTCTTGGTTTCAGGAGACCCGGGCTATTACTCGTTGCTGGATGCCCTGCGACGGCGCTTTCCCGCAAGGGATATTCAGGTCATCCCAGGCATCAGCTCGCTGCAAATGGCTTTTTCCCGGATTGCGCTGCCCTGGCATCATGCGCGGCTCCTCAGCTTCCATGGACGCACACCCGAAGAGGCCGAGCTTGTCTACCGACCAGGCTCGGTTCTAGGTATGCTTACCGATGGAAAATATACGTCGTATACCATCCCCGATATCCTTTTATCCAAGGGATGGCCCAGTTCCTCGAAGCTCACGGTGTTTTCCCGTCTTTCTTATCCCGACGAGCGTGTTTTTCAAACGACGTTGGGAGAGGCGAAACGGCAGGCGGAGGTCGGACATGGCATCCTCATCGTAGAGGATATGGAAGAGGGAGAATAAATGGATTTTTTAGGAATAGAAGATGACGAGTTCCTGCGAGGAAAGGTCCCCATGACAAAGCAGGAGATCCGTATCCTGGCCCTTGCAAAGGCACATATATCGCCAGATAGCACAGTATACGATATCGGCGCAGGAACAGGCTCCTTTTCCATCGAGGCGGCACGGCTGGCTCCCCGAGGCAGAGTCTTTGCACTGGAGAAAAACAAGGAAGCAGTGGCGCTTATCCGGGCAAATGCAGAGAAATTCAAGCTGTCGAATATAGAGATCCTTCTGCGGGAGGCGCCGGAAGGGATGGCGGATCTGCCAAATCCAGACGTGGTGCTCATCGGAGGGAGTGGTCGCCACATGGAGGAAATCCTAGACCTGGTGACAGAAAAGCTCCCGGAAGGAGGGCGCATCGTGGTGACAGCCATCACGGTGCAATCCCTGATGCAGTGCATCTCCTACATGCGCGTCCACAAGGATATTTATCAATACGATGCGATTCAGGTACAGGTCAGTCGTCTGGAAAAGGTGGGTCCCTATGATATGGCAAAGGCTCTGAATCCTATCTTTATCGTCACCTGCACGAAAGGAGTGTTCTAAATGGTCCATATTGTCGGAGCGGGTCCGGGAGATCCGGAGCTCATCACTGTCAAGGGGGTCAAGTATCTGAAGGAGGCAGATGTTGTCATCTATGCTGGCTCCCTTGTCAATCCCGCATTGCTGGAGTATTGCAAGGAAGGTGCAGCTATTCACAACTCGGCCCACATGACTCTCGATGAGGTGGTGGAGACCATCGAAAAGGCAGAGGCCGAGGGGAAGATGACGGTGCGCCTCCATACAGGGGACCCCGCGATTTACGGTGCGATCCAGGAGCAGATGGATGCCTTTTCAAAAAGGGGAATCGAGTATGATGTGACTCCGGGGGTCAGTTCCTTCCTTGCGACGGCAGCAGCCCTTCGACAGGAGTATACGCTTCCGGGCATATCACAGACGGTCATCATCACCCGAAACGAAGGGCGTACACCTGTGCCAGATCGGGAAAAGCTGCGATCGCTTGCTTCCCATCAAGCGACCATGTGCATCTTCCTGTCCATTACGATGCTCGATAAGGTTGTACAGGAGCTTCTGGCGGGAGGCTATACAGAGGACACGCCTATCGCCATTGTGCAGAAGGCCTCCTGGCCGGAGCAGAAAATTGTGCGGGGTACGCTTCAGACCATCTGTGAGGATATCAAGGATCAAAATATCGATCGGACGGCAATGATCGTTGTCGGGCATTGCCTGGGCGCGGAGTATGAGCTCTCTCGGCTCTATGCTTCGGAATTCACCCACATGTTCCGCAAGGCATCGAAATGAGGATCTGCATCCTTGCCTTGACAGAGACAGGCGCAAGACTTGCGCAGCGAATAGAGCGCGTGAGTGATAATGCAACGGTTCTTCTTCCTGAAAGGGGAAAGGACTGGGCGACTCCCGCAAGCGGATATTTTTCGCGTCTTTCTGCTGTGGTTCCCCAGATCTTTGCTGCGTATGATGCGCTTGTCTTTATCATGGCCACAGGCATTGTGGTGCGGATGATAGCGCCTCTGCTGAAGGGCAAGCTATATGATCCTGCTGTCCTTGTCTTTGATGAGCAGGGGATCCACGGCATCAGTCTCCTGTCAGGTCATGTGGGAAGGGCAAATGACCTGACGCGGATGCTCTGCAAGGCTTTAGGAAGTGACCCGGTCATCACGACGGCGACCGATGTGGAGGGGCTGGTGGCACCGGATGCGATTGCCTCCGCTCTCGGCCTTTATCCCACACCAAAGAGCGAAATTCAAAGAGTTAACAGTCTCCTGCTAGAAAAGAAGGAAATTCCCTATTATATGCAGAAAGATATGATACATGGGGAATTTTATAAAAAAGCACTGGAAAAATATTCGATTTTCTTGCGGCCTTTGGGGGACAGTGGCGTAGCACCAAATGCAGTTATTCTGGCAGAGCGCGATAGCACCCCTCGCCCAGGATATTTGTATCTTCTGCCTCGCCGTTTGATTGCTGGGATCGGATGTCGGAAGAATACGACAAGGTCGGAAATCGAGGCAGCTTTGCAAAGAGCCTGTGGATTGGTGGGGCTTTCCACAGAGCGCATCGATGCCTATGCCAGCACGGTGGCAAAGCGGGAGGAAGCAGGGCTTCTGGAGCTTGCCGCTGCTCATAAATGTGAGATTTCTTTTTTTGAAAACGAGATCATGCAGCGATGCATCGACCAGCATCATCTAGAGGAATCCTCTTTTGTAAAGAAGACAATCGGCATCGGGAATGTGTGTGAGGCAGCAGCACTCTGTGCAACAGCAGGCCAGGGTGGACGCTTTGCCCTTGTCAAAACGAAATTTGAGAAAGTGACGGTAGCACTATTATGGCAAAACATGGAACAATAGCGGTGATCGGAATCGGCCCGGGAAGCCTCCTGGATATGACTCCCCGTGCAAGGGAGGCTATAGAAAAGGCAGAGGTTGTCGTTGGGTATAATACATATATTTCCCTGGTGGAAAGTCTTCTGGATGGCAAAAAAGTTATTGGTACTGCCATGATGCAGGAGATTGATCGCTGCCGGATGGCCGTCGATGCAGCGGCAGAAGGGGCAAATACTGTAGTGGTATCCAGCGGTGATTCGGGTGTCTATGGTATGGCAGGACTTGTGCTGGAGCTTGTTCTTGAGCGTCCCGAGGCGGAGCGTCCTGCCTTTGGTGGTATCATCGCAGGGGTCTCTGCTGTAAATGCAGCGGCATCTGTCCTGGGTGCCCCTCTCATGCACGATTTTGCCGTGATAAGCCTCTCGGATCTTTTGACGCCCTGGGACCGTATCAAGCGTCGGGCAGAAATGGCGGCCATGGGGGATTTTGTCATAGCCCTTTATAATCCCAGAAGCAAAAAGCGAGTGCATCATATCGAGGAAATCCAGCAGATTCTTCTGAACCACAAGGGGCCGAAGACACCGGTGGGCATCGTCACAGGTGCCAGTCGGGAGAATGAATCGAAAATCATCACCACGCTGGACTCCTTCACGAAGGAGGACATCAATATGTTCTCCCTCGTCATCATTGGCAACTCCGAAACCTACGTGAAGGAGGGCTATATGATTACCCCTCGTGGCTATGCAAATAAGGAAGCGAAGGCATGATATTCGTTGTAGCAGGCACGAAGGACGGGCGTGAGCTCACAGAGCGTCTCGTGAAGACGGGAGAGCGCGTCATGGCGTCTGTCGTCAGCACATACGGTGAGCAGCTTTTAGCTTCTTGTGGGGATAGCCTCTCTATAAATGACAAACCGCTGGATGAGGAGGGGCTTTGCCATTGTATTCGTGGGCAGGGCATACGCATCCTGGTGGATGCAAGCCATCCCTATGCGGTCAATGTGTCAAAGAACGCAATGGAAGCCTGCCGAAGGGCGGGCATTCCCTATATTCGCTATGAACGGGATCTCACGAAAATAACCTATAGGAATATTCATGTGGCCCATAGCTACGAGGAGGCAGCGGCTCTAGCTGCCAGTCTTGGGAAAAATATTTTCCTGACGACGGGCAGCCGGAATCTGCAAAAATTTGTCCAGTCGGAGGACTTGGCAGGCTGCAATCTTACAGCCCGCGTCCTTCCCACGAGCGAAGTCCTTGGGCTGTGCGAGGGACTATCTCTTTCGCCACGCCAAATTATTGCCATGCAGGGACCCTTTTCCAAGGAAATGAACATGGCCATGTTTGCCCAGTGTCATGCGGACGTGATTGTCACGAAGAACAGCGGCACCATTGGCGGTACAGATACAAAGCTGGCGGCAGCGGAGGAAATGGGCCTTCCCGTTGTTCTCATTGACAGACCTGTTCTAGATTATGATCACGTTGCCCATACCTACGAGGAAGTGATCCGATTTGTGGAGGAACATTGATGGATTTTATCAAGAAGCCGATGGCGATAGAAAACCGCAGCATGGAGATTATTGCACCTTATCTTGAGAAGCTGCACCTGACATCAGAGCAGGTGAAGGTCTATTCCCGCATGATTCATGCGGCAGGTGATGTGGAGTATGCGCCTATCATACGGATGTCGAAAGACGCAATCGACGCAGGAATGAAAGCGCTCCGGGCGGGCTGCGATATCTTTACCGATGTGGAGATGGTTCGCACAGGCATAAATAAGCGAAAGCTTTCTTCCTTTGGCGGATCCGTCCACTGTCGTGTGGCAGATCCGGAAGTGGCGGCAAAAGCAAAGGAGCAGGGAATTACCCGCTCCATGCAGGCCATGCGGTCCTTTGGGACGTTGCTCAATGGCAATATTGTCGCTATAGGCAATGCACCTACGGCGCTTTTCGAGGTGCTGCGTCTCATCCGTGAGGAGGGAATAAGGCCCGCCTGTGTGGTGGGAATCCCCGTGGGATTCGTGGGAGCAGCGGACTCCAAAAAGGCGCTTGAGGAGAATGGAATTGTCCCATATATCACGGTGGAAGGTACAAAGGGCGGCAGCCCCATTGCCGTAGCGGCCATCAATGCCATGATGTATCTCATTGACAACACGCGCGACTGATTGTTGCGCGAAAGGAAGGGAAAGGCTATGCAGCAATCGATACCGCGCATTGTCATAGCTGCGACACAATCGGGGTCGGGAAAGACGACCATTGTGACAGGGCTATTGACAGCGCTTCGTCAACGTGGCATAAATGTGCAGCCGTTCAAGGTCGGACCAGACTATATCGATCCCGGGTATCATCGTATGGCCAGTGGGCGGAACGGGTGCAACCTTGACACCTGGCTCGTCTCTCCAGAGCAGCTGCCCTCGCTCTTTGCCCTGGAGGCAAAGGAAGCGGATATCGCTGTCATTGAAGGGGTGATGGGCTTATATGATGGGGGCAGGGATGGCATAAGCTCCACGGCACAGATTGCAAAACTGCTCGATGCCCCTGTCGTGCTTGTCATCGATGTCAAATCCATGGGCGCTTCGGCAGCTGCCATCGCGAAGGGCTTCCGGGATTACGATCCGGAGGTCTCCTTTGCTGGGGTCATTCTCAATCGCCTCGGGTCGAAGACCCACGAGGAGATGGTACGGGAGGCGCTAAAGGAGCAGGGGATCCGTGTGCTCGGTGCCATGCGACGGGATGAGACCCTCCGCATGCCGGAGCGCCACCTGGGACTCCTCCCTGTGGAGGAAAATGCCGAAAAGAATGTATTGTGTGCTATGGGGGAGGCTGTTGCCGCAGAGCTGGATCTGGAGGCACTTCTTCATATTGCCTGCACGGTGGATGATCTTGAGGTGCCGGATAACCTTCTCCAAGAGCCGCCAAAGAAGAAACGCTGCCGGATTGGAATTGCCCGGGACGAGGCTTTTTCCTTCCGCTATCCAGCGAGCATTCGGGCTCTCGAGAAGCTGGGCGCAGAAATCATTTATTTTTCTCCCCTTCGCGATCAGATGATCCCCGCAGTGGATGGGCTTTTCCTGGGAGGCGGCTTTCCGGAGATGTTTGCAAAGGACCTTGCTCGCAACAAGGGGATGCGTGAGTCCATTCGAGAGGCTGTGGAGAATGGGATGCCCGTCTATGCAGAGTGTGGGGGCTACATGTACCTGATGGAAGGCCTTCGTGACTTTGAGGAAAAGACCCATGAAATGTGTGGCGTTTTTTCAGGGGTGGCCGCCATGACGAATAAGCTTCAGATGGTGGGCTATGTGGAGGCGGAGCTCTTGGAGGATACCGTGCTTGGGAAAGCTGGCACGAAGCTCCATGGGCATGAATTCCATTTTTCGGAGAATACAGCAGAGAAAAAAGAGCGGCCCATTCATTTCCGAAAGCTGCGAAATAATGCCACATATCTTGGCGGCCAGTCCTGTAAAAATGCGATTGGAAGCTATCTCCATCTTCATTTTCTTGGCTGCCCGGCTGCTGCGGAGAATTTTGTGGAGGCCTGTGAACAATGGGGAAAATAATCCTTGTGACAGGGGGCGCCCGAAGCGGCAAATCCGCCTATGCAGAGGAGCTCGTGGAGCGTATCGGTCATCGCATTGCCTATATCGCGACGGCTCAGGCCTTTGATGAGGAAATGCGCCATCGGATCCTTTTGCACCAGGCACGTCGCCCAGCCTCTTGGCAGACACTTGAGGCTCCCTTTCATGCAGAAAAAGCAATAGAGCGTGCGGCAGAGCAGGCAGATACCATTCTCTTTGACTGCCTCACGGTTTACCTCAGCAATATGCTTTGCAATAAGACGGAGGAGCAGCTACAGGACGAGGAAGCCTGTTACCAGGAGATGGAGGAGCTGGTGCAGCTCCTCATTGAGGCGGTGCGCTCTTCTGAGGCCACAGCTGTCTTTGTGACGAATGAAGTGGGAGCAGGTATCGTGCCGGAGAATCATCTCGCTCGCCTTTATCGTGACCTGGCGGGACTTGCCAATCAACGGGCAGCTGCGTATGCATCGGAGGTCTATGCCGTCCTTTGCGGTATCCCTGTCCGAATCAAATAGGAGGCAGATGATGGGAAATTGCATCATGCTCATGGGGACAAGCTCCCATGTGGGAAAGAGCATCCTGACGACCGCGCTATGCAGGATCTTCTATCAGGAGGGGAGGCACGTCGTCCCCTTCAAGGCGCAAAATATGGCACTGAACTCCTATGTGACAGAGGAAGGCCTCGAAATGGGACGCGCACAGGTCGCCCAGGCGGAGGCAGCAGGACTTCGGCCCATGGTGGATATGAATCCTGTACTCTTGAAGCCCACTGGAGACTCCCGTTCGCAGGTAATCCTGGCGGGGAAGCCCGTGGGCAATATGAATGCTAGGGAATACCATACTGGCTATTCCCTCAAGGCCTTTGAGGAGGTAAAAAAATCTCTGGCCCGTCTCCAGAAGGAATATGACTGCCTCGTCATCGAGGGGGCAGGGAGCCCCGCAGAAATCAATCTAAAGGCCAATGACATCGTAAATATGCGGGTGGCAAAGTATCTGAACGCCCCAGTCCTTTTGATTGCAGATATCGATCGAGGCGGGGCGCTTGCCTCACTCGTGGGGACATTGGAGCTCTTGGACGAGGATGAGAGAGCTCTTGTCAAAGGGCTTGTCGTCAATAAATTTCGTGGAGATGTATCCCTTCTGACGCCTGCCGTGGATTTCCTCGAGAAGAAAACGGGGAAGCCTGTCCTTGGCATTGTGCCCCATATCGAGGAGCTCGGCATTGACGATGAGGATTCTGTGTCCCTTGAGGATAAAAAGGAGACCTTAAAGCGCGACCTTGATATCGTGGTACTGCGTCTGCCGAAGCTTTCAAATTTCACAGATTTTGATGCGCTGGAGGCAGAGCCGGATGTGGCCCTTCGCTATGTTTCAGATAGGTCAGAGCTAGGGACGCCCGATCTCATTCTCCTGCCCGGCTCAAAGAATACCACGGAGGATCTCCTGTTCCTTCGGGAGACAGGTCTGGAGGAAGCAATTCGTAAGCGTCATGCTACAGGAACGCCTATTATTGGGATTTGTGGCGGTTATCAGATGCTTGGAAAGAAGATTCACGATCCAAGCCATGTGGAGTCGGACCATACCCATACAGAAGGTTTGGGCTATCTGCCTATGGAAACGACCTTTTATGCAGAAAAGCATACGACCCAGGTCACCGCTACGGCGGAATTTACATTTCTTGGGAAAAAATTTCATCGAGAAGGGCTGCCAGGCTATGAAATCCACATGGGTGAAACCATATTCCTGGAGGAAATCCCGCACCCTTTCCGCATGCTAGAGCAGCAGGGGGCAGCTCATGTCCTTGATGGAGCTGTATCACAGGATGGTACTGTCCTTGGCACATATATCCATGGCGTATTCGACGGAGATGCATTTCGCCGCGATCTCTTGAATCTCCTCCGGGGGCGGAAGGGCTTGCCTGCTCTATCGGAGCAACGGAATGTTCGTCGTGAGAAGGAGAGAGCATACGATAGGCTGGCGGATATTGTTCGCAAGAGCCTGGATATGAAGAAGCTGGCCGCTATCATGGGAGCGGGCAAATGATGGCGGGGATCCTTGCATTTTTTATCGATGCCATTTTAGGAGATCCGCGAACAAGACTTCACCCTGTCGTAGTTATGGGAAATGGGATTTCCCTGCTGGAAAAACTGCTATATCGGGAGGCAGATGCGGCGAGGACAAAGCTCATCAAGGGGGCGATTCTTGTGGGAATCGTCCTTTTTGCAAGTTTTGCAACGGGACTTATACTGTCTCTACTTTCAAGCCGCATATCGCTTCCCTTTTGCCGGGATATCGTTGAGGGGGCATTCCTATCCTTCATGATTTCCCCACGGAGCCTCGCGCAGGCCGGTGGGGAAATTCACAATCTCCTGCTGGCCGGGAATCTATCGGAGGCAAGGCGAAAAGTAGGGTGGATCGTGGGGCGTGATACAGAAAAGCTAGATGAGGCTGAAGTCTCCCGAGCCACGGTTGAAACGATTGCAGAGAGCACCTGCGATGGGATTATTGCTCCACTTTTCTTCTATGCGATTGGTGGATTGCCTCTTGCCTTTCTTTATCGAGCAGCAAATACAATGGATTCCATGCTGGGCTACAAAAATGATCGGTATTTGTTCTTTGGCCGGGTGGCAGCTCGTGTGGATGATGTATTAAACCTCATTCCCGCCCGTCTTTCGGGGCTCTTTCTCGTCTTTGCAGCGGCCCTTTTAGGCTTTGATTATCGAAATGCCATTCGGATCATGTGCCGTGACGCCAGGAAGCATCCGAGCCCCAATAGCGGCTTCTCGGAGGCCTCTGTCGCCGGAGCTCTTCGTATCCGGCTTGGGGGATTCAATACCTACTTTGGCAAAAAGACATTTCGCGCCTACATGGGGGACTCGTTGGAAGCGCTTTCCGCCCGCCACATCACGGCTGCCATTCGCATGATGTACGTGGCTACACTTCTTTTCCTCGCTACACTCTACGTGCTTAGCTTCGTCTATTCCATTGGAGTCATTTCATGAAATCCTTTTTAATAGCCTTGCAATTTTTGACTCGCATACAGCTTGTCACCCAGAAATCTTGGACTGCTGAGGACTTTGGGAAAAGCACCCGGGCATTCCCCCTCGTGGGCTTCGTCTTGGGGATCGTTCAGATGCTCGTTGCCTGGGGGCTTCTGCAGACCCTTGGCATTTGCAACACGACCGTTGGAATTTTGCTTTTGCTGCCGATTATCCTGACGGGGGGACTTCACTCTGATGGCTTTATGGATACGGTAGATGGTGTTTTTTCCGGCAGGGACCGGGAGCGAAAACTGGAAATCATGAAGGACAGCCGGGTGGGCTCCTATGGCGTCGTGGCCTTTGTCTGTCTTATGTTCTTTACTTGGTCGCTTCTTCGGGATACCCCTGCTGCTTTTTTGCTTCCGGCCGTCTACATTATGCCGGTTGTCGGGCGGATGGCAATGACTTTTGTGATCTGTCGTTTCCCCTATGCACGGAAGGAGGGCATGGGAAAGGCCTTTGCCGATGCGGCTGATGGGAGAACGCTCGTCCTTGCTCTTGTCACGACATTGATTCTCCTCATGCCCTTTGGTGCAGTAGGATATATTGCCCTGGGGGCAGGGCTTGTCTTCGCTTTTTTCTTTGCCCGTTATATCAAGGGCGTCCTTGGAGGACTTACGGGGGATGTCTATGGAGCCACAGAGCTTTTGACGGAGATGGTCGTTCTCATGAGCATTCTTGCCTTGTCTAAGATTTTACAATACAGTTCAATTATGTGGTGAAAAGGAGCCTGTATGAATCGCTTTCAGCATGGCGGAGACATATACGATACGCCGCCTTTGAATGGCTGGCTTGACTTTTCCGCTAATATCAATCCCCTGGGTCTTGCTTCGGAAATCCAGAGGGTGCTGCAGGAGGCAATCGGGGAAATCGTTCACTATCCCGATCCCCATTGCAAAGCGCTAAAAAAAGCTATTGGAATGTATTACAGCATTCCCGAAGAGAGCATCCTCCTGGGGAATGGAGCGAGCGAGCTGTTTTATTTGTTCTTTCATACCATGAGACCGCGCCGTGCGATCGTTCCCGTTCCTTCTTTTAGCGAATATGAGCGCGCTGCCCTCTCTGTAGGATGTGAGGTGGTTTACTTCCCACTGGCGGAATCGGAAGGCTTTGACCTCGATACGGAAGCCCTGGGACGTTGCATCAAAGAGGGCGACGTCGTTCTTCTGGGGAATCCAAATAACCCTACGGGGCGTCTCTTGTCTTGCGAAGATATACGTTTCCTTGTCCGTACGGTGGAGGAAAAAAGAGCTTGGCTCGTCCTGGATGAATCCTTTTTGCAGTTTCTTGCCGATGGGGAGAGATTTCCGTCTCATTATCTTGTAAGGACGTATGCACATGTGGTCGTCATGGAATCGTTGACGAAGTTCTACGCTATTCCTGGGCTTCGCTTAGGCTTTGCTTCTATGCCTGCGAGCTTGCGAGAGCGTATGGAGCGGGGAAAGGATGTGTGGAATGTCAATCACCTCGCGCAGCTGGCTGGTGTAGAGGCCTTTCGCCTGGCTGATTATCGTAGAGAATCCCGAAGCATGGTCGCTGAGGAAGCAGCTTTCCTGATGGAAGGACTGAGAAGACTTCCTGGAATTCGGCCGCTTGTTCCCAGTGTGAATTTTATTCTTCTCAATGTACACGGAACAGGGAAAACCTCGACGGCTCTGACTGGGAGCATGCGGGGAAAAGGGATACTCGTCCGGGATTGTGCCAATTACCCGGGTCTTGATGGGCGGAGCTATTTGCGCATCGCAGTGCGCTCACGTGAGGAGAACAATAGGATTTTGCAGGCATGGAAGGAAATACTATGACACACCTTTATTTGATTCGCCATGGACAGACGGAATGGAATTTGGCCGGACGCTATCAGGGCCAGTCGGATGTCCCTCTTTCACAAAAGGGAATCGATCAGGCAAATTCTCTCGCACGGAATTTCCCTGCAAAAGCCCTCGATGCTGTCTATTCGAGTGATCTAAAGAGAGCAGTGGCCACGGCACAAGCTGTGGCAGATAAATTTTCTCTTGAGGTGCAGAGGAAGCCAGCGTTGCGGGAACTGAGCTTCGGCGCATGGGAAGGTCTCACCTATGACCAGATTGTGGAAAAGTGGCCTGAGGCGTTGAGAGATTTCTTCATCCATCCTGATGTGCTGCATATTCCCGAAGGGGAATCTTTTCCCATTTTACAGAAAAGAGCAGTCGGGTGTATTCAAGCGATTTTGCGCGAAAATGAGGGAAAGAGCATCGCTGTATTCGCCCATGGTGCTATTTTGCGGGCGATTCTTGCAGATGCACTAGGCGTCCCGCTAGCGAACGTTTGGCGGCTGCGCCAAAGCAATACAGCTGTCAATCGTATCGACTATGCAAAAGATGGCGTTCCTGTTGTCGAGTACATCAACAACACAGCACATTTGCCAGAGAACATCTAGTATCGACTGGGCATATCGGAATTCTATAAGTTTTATTGTTTATTAAGAAAATTCTCTTGACAAATTCTATGCTCTATGGTTAGATAGTATAGATTGGCGGATGTGGCGGAATTGGCAGACGCGCTGGATTTAGGATCCAGTGCCGCAAGGCGTATGGGTTCAAGCCCCTTCATCCGCACCAGAAATTTTCGCTCACTGCGTTGCAGTGGGCGTTTCTTTATTCCACGAGAGATTTCGGAAGAAAGGAAGAGGCTTGTGAAGTGGGGAAAGGTGAGCGTTTCCGTGAAGAAGGAGGAGGCTGAGGTCGTCGCCTCCCTCTTTGATGACATCGATGCAGGTGGCGTCGAAATCGATGACCCGACCCTCACGGCGGAGGACTATAGCATCGTCGAATGGGCTGTGCCGCCTGCGCCGAGGGAGCAGGCGGCAGATCCCCGTGTGACAATTACGTCCTATCTGGCTGTGGACGATTCTCTAAAGGAACGGGTGGCAAGGCTGGGCGTACTTCTCAAGGAATATGCAGAGCGGACCGGTGCCTCCTATGGGGCGGAGGATGTGAAGCTTGACATCGTGGACGATGCCGACTGGGTCGATAATTGGAAGCAGTATTTTCATACCACAAAGGTGGGGAAGCGCACGGTCATCCAGCCAGCCTGGGAGAGCTATGCGCCGAAGGAGGGAGAGATTGTCCTCACCGTTGACCCCAGTGCTGCCTTCGGCACGGGGACCCATCCCACTACGGCCCTTTGCATCCGTGCGATGGAGGACCTCGTCACCCCGGGAATGCGGGTTTTCGATGTGGGCACGGGCTCGGGCATCCTTGCAATCCTTGCGGCAAAGCTGGGGGCGGGAGAGGTCGTCGCCATGGACTACGATCCGGCGGCAGCCCAGTCCGCAGCGGAGAATGTGGCGCGAAATGGTGTGGAGAGCCTTGTCGAGACGGGGCAGTCGGACCTTTTGCAGGCTTTTGAGGGAAAGGCGGATCTCGTCATCGCCAACATCATCGCCGATATTGTCATACGCCTGTTTGATACGCTGGAGGAGTCCCTGGCTCCCGGCGGGCGGCTCCTCGCCTCCGGCATCATCGACGAGCGGGCAGAGGATGTAAAGCAGGCGGGGAAAGCAAAGGGCTTCCGGGTCCAACGGGAATATCAGGAAAGTGGCTGGACCACACTGCTCTTTGGTCGGGAGGCGGAATAATGCGTCGCCTCTTTGTGCCGGAGCCCTTGGCAGAGGAGCTTGTCATCACAGGAGCAGATGCCCACCATCTCATGCATGTCATGCGAGCGAAATGCAAGGATATCATAGAGGTGGCTGGATGCGATGGCAGAGCAGGACGCATGGAAATCGCAGGATTCACTTCTGAGGAAGTGCAGCTTCACCTTCTGGAATACATTCAGGAGGAAAAGGAGTCTCCCGTCGCCATCACACTCTATCAGTGCATTTTGAAGGGCGAAAAAATGGACTTCGTGGTGCAAAAGGCCGTGGAACTTGGGGCGGTGCGCCTTGTGCCGGTGGTGAGCAAGAACGTGGTGGTGCGCTTCGACGAGAAGAAGCAGGCAGCAAAATGCGCCCGCTGGCAGAAAATCGCCGACGAGGCTGCCAAGCAATGTGGCCGCTCCCGGAGGCTTACGGTCGATCCTGTCATATCCTTTGAGGAGGTCGCGGGGCAGGCAGGAGAGAACCTGGTTTTTTGCTATGAGCTAGAGGAGCAAAGAACAATGGGAGAACTTCTCCAAAGCCTTGAGGGCGCGGAAATATCGCTCCTCATTGGGGCAGAGGGAGGCTTCACAGATGTGGAGGCAAAGCGTCTTTTGGAGGCCGGCGCCCACTGCGTGACCCTTGGCCCGCGCATTTTGCGGGCGGAGACAGCCGCCCTTGCTGCCCTGACCATTCTCCAGTATGAGAAGGGCGATTTGGGCGGCAAAAGAAAGCCTCTCGATAGCGAAAGGAAAAGAACGTGAAAGTTGCATTTATGACCCTTGGCTGCAAGGTCAATCAATTTGAGACGGAGACCATGGAGGGGCTTTTCAAGCAGAAGGGCTACGCGGTTGTTCCCTTTGAGGAAGCGGCGGATGCCTACGTGGTCAATACCTGCTCCGTGACGAGCCTCGGGGACCGCAAGAGCCGGCAGATGATACGCCGGGCCCATCGGGCGAATCCCAGGGCCGTCATCGCCGTCTGCGGCTGCTATGCCCAGGTGTCCCCTGAGGAAATCAAGGCCATCGAGGGCGTGCGGGTCGTCCTGGGGACAAAGGATAGGGGACACATTGTGGAGTACGTGGAGCAGGCTCTGGAGGAGACGGGGCAGCTTGTCCAGATCGAAAACGTCATGGAGCGCAGCGATTTTGAGGATATCCCCATTTATGACAGTCCTGCTCGTACACGGGCCTTCCTCAAAATCGAAGATGGCTGCGAGAACTTCTGCTCCTACTGCATCATCCCCTATGCCCGGGGGCCTGTAAAGTCGCGTATTCCGGAGCATGTCCGGCGGGAGGCGGAAAAGCTCGTCCAGATGGGGTTTCAGGAAATTGTCCTGACGGGTATCCATCTGGGGGCCTACGGCAGGGATCTTGCGGGCAATCTGACCCTAGCCGATGCCTGCCGTGCCGTGCTCTCTGTGCCGGGACTTCGCAGGCTCCGTTTGGGCTCTCTGGAGTCCATCGAGCTGACGCCTGAGCTCTTTTCTCTCCTGCGGGAGGAGGAGTGCTTCTGTGCCCATCTCCATCTGCCTCTCCAGGCGGGAAGCGACAGGGTGCTTCATGATATGAATCGCCACTACACGACGGAGGATTACGCCCGCCTCATCGAGACGGTGGAGCGGGAGGTGCCGGGAATCGCTGTATCCACGGATATCATTGTAGGCTTTCCCGGGGAGACAGAGGAGGATTTTTCTGACGCTCTTTCCTTCGTGGAGAAGATGAATTTTTCCCGCATGCACGTATTCCCCTACTCAAAGCGGGAGGGGACGCCGGCTGCCAGGCGGAAGGATCAGGTGCCTGAGCCGGTGAAAAAGGAGCGGGCTCATCGCATGCAGGAGCTTGCTGCACGAAAGACCCGGAAATATGAGGCGACCTTTGTGGGAAGGACGATGGATGTGCTCTTCGAGACAGAGAAGGAGGGCGTGACGGACGGATTGACGGAAAATTATATCCGGGTCTATACAGAGGATCTGGTCTCCTGCGGCGAGCTTTATCCCATGCATCTCGTGGAGCCCTATCGGGATGGGCTTTTGGGAATACGGGCGGATTCTTGAGTTCTTTGCAGGGATTTTCGACAAAAGGTCGAATGAAGAATGTAAGGAAGAATATTTGGATAATTTTGTAGGAGGGATAAAATGGATTGCATCTTTTGCAAGATCGCAGCGGGGGAGATCCCCGCAACGGTTGTCTATGAGGATGATCTCGTCAAAGCCTTCCGGGATCTGGAGCCCCAGGCGCCGGAGCACGTGCTCATCATTCCTAAGAAGCACTTGGGAAGCCTCTTGGAGCTACAGCAGGAGGATAAGGAGCTGGCAGCCCATATCCTGGTGGATGTGGTGCCGAAGCTGGCGAAAGACCTTGGCGTGGCAGAAAAAGGCTTCCGCATTGTCTGCAACACAGGGGAGGAAGGCGGTCAGACCGTACACCATCTTCATGTACATCTGCTCGGTGGCCGGTCCATGCAGTGGCCCCCGGGCTGAAAAAAAATAGATGAAATTATCAAAAAAAGAAGGAATTTGGAAATCCCACGGCGAAATAAACCGTAGGAATTAAGGAAGCTGGAACAGATTGCATAGGGAGGGTTTTATCATGGCAACGATCAAGAAAATACTCGTTCCTGTCGATGGCTCCGTCAATGGTTGCAAGGCGGTCGATGAAGCGATTTTTGTCGCGGGCAAGTGCAAGGCAAGCCTCGATTTTGTCTATGTGGCAAGCAATATCAACAAGGACATTCCGAGCCATATCGTCTTTGACCGTATCTGGGAGAAAATCCCGAAGGACATGAAGGCGACGAAGCACGTGGAGACGGGCAATATCGCAAAGGCCATCCTCAACACGGCAGAGTCGGAGGATGCGGACATGATCATCATGGGCAGCCGCGGCCTGGGGCTCTTCAAGGGCGCCCTCATTGGCAGCGTCAGCCAGAAGGTTGTGGAGGAGTCAAAGATTCCTGTCATGGTTGTCAAGTAACCACAAGTACCGTACAAAGAAAGGGCGGGGGACACATGTCCCTCGTCTTTTTTGCGCCCAAAACTGGACAATCGTATTAATAAATAAATAATATTTTTCTAAAAACAGGACAAGGAGTTTCCGATAGAATACCACCCATCGAAAGAAATGCAAGGCGAAGTACCTTCGAAAGGATGATTCTATTGAAGAAGAAATGGAAACCTGCACTGACGCTGGCCGTGATGGGAGCACTTTTCTCTCCCGTAGCAGGTCAGGCCGCTTCGCCGGACGTGACGGCGGCGGTGCAGCAGACCGCGCAGCAGGAGTCCCAGAAGTCAGCTCAGACGTATCCCTTGGACTTTGATGCGAAAGCCTTCACAAAGGAGGAGCAGATCCTCAATGGGAAAACGGTCGCTTATCGTGCCTACAAGGGGATCGTCTATGTGGCGAATCCCGTATCGAAGGACAGCGAGACCATGGACATCTACGTGCCGGAGGCTTATTTCGAGAATGGTACGGTAAACGGCTACACGCGAACGACGGCTCCCATATTTCTCCCCAACGGGGTCGGCGGCTATATGCCGGGCAGCATTGCAGCGCCAAGTGCGAATGACCGAATGAGCGGCGGTGCAAATGCCTCCCTCGTGGCACTCTCCCGCGGCCTCGTGGTGGCAGCACCTGCCATCCGCGGGCGCACGACGGAGGAAAATGGCGTGTATGTGGGAAAGGCGCCAGCCTTCATTGTGGACTATAAGGCAGCGGTTCGCTATCTGCGGCATAATGCGGACAAGCTCCCGGCAGGCAACGTTGAGCGCATCATATCGGATGGAACGAGTGCAGGCGGCGCACTCTCGGCGCTTCTGGGCTCCACAGGCAACAGCCACGACTATGACGCGGAGCTAAAGGCCATCGGCGCGGCAAGCGAGCGGGATGATATCTATGGCTCCATGGACTACTGCCCCATCACGAACCTCGACCATGCGGATATGGCCTACGAGTGGATGTTCCATGGCGTCAATACGGCGTATCAGCGCTCGGGAGCGATGATGGCCCCCGGTGGCGCGTCGAGCGGCATGACACCGCCAGCGGGAATGACACCCCCCGCCGGCATGATGCTTTCAGAAGGAATGGTACCCCCTTCTGGCACTAGCTCTACAGCCTCCAGTGAGGGGAGCGTCACAGACCGGCCGGATGGAGCACCGACGGAGAGCACCTCTGGCACGGAGATGACAGCAGAGGAAATCAAGACCTCTGGTGAGCTCAAGGCACTTTTCCCGGCATATCTCAATGGCCTTGGTCTAAAAGACAAGGCAGGGAATGATCTGCGGCTGAATGAGAATGGTACGGGAAGCTTTGCCGAGTATATCAAAAACATCTACCGTTCCTCTGCCCAGTCGGCACTCGACGCAGGAGAGGATCTGTCTGGGATTCTCTGGCTTACGGTGGAAAATGGCAAGGTGACCGAGGTGGATCTCGCCAAATACGCTGCCTGGGCAACGCGGCTGAAGGCAGCGCCTGCCTTTGACAAGCTGGATCTCTCCTCAGGAGAAAATGATGAGTTCGGCACGACGGCCAATGTGCCACGTCACTTCACGCCCTATTCGATGCTCCACGGAACAAAGGAAGGGGAGATGGCGCCTTCGACGGACATCACCCGCTTGAATCCCATGTACTATATCGGAAAGACCGGCGTGACGGTCGCCCCCCATTTCCGCATCCGACATGGAGCGAAGGATCGCGACACGAGCATCGTCATACCGGCACTCCTCGCGCTGAAGCTCCAGCAAAATGGCATAGATGTGGACTTTGCTTCTCCCTGGGGGAAGGGACATGCGGGCGACTACGATCTCACAGAGCTCTTTGACTGGGTGGATCGTATTTGCAAATAAATGAGCTATTGCTCGAACTCTTGATGACTGTATCGATAAAAGGATGGTGCATTCCCATGAAAAACCGCAAGATGAAACAAATCGCCGTAGCCCTCGCAGCCGCTTTTGGCGTCGGGCTTCTCTCGGGAACGACACAGGCAGCCGAGAAAGCGCCGGCTCCCCGGGTCGAGAATCCGCAGCAGGGCCAGCAGGAAGCCAGGCAGCAGGCAGATCGGCAGCAGGAGCCGCAGAAGGATAAGGAAAAGACCGAGCGGAGCGATAATAAAAAGGCACAGCAGGATAAGAAGAATCCGCAGGACAAGCCGGAGCAGAGCCAGGATAAAAACCAGAATCGGGATAAAGATAAAGCAGAGAACAATAGGCGGGACAGGAATCAGCCTGTTGAGCAAGCAAAGGGGAAGGATGTACAGCAGAAGCAGCCATCCCAGCCTATCCAGTCTATCCAGCCGAATGGTCAGCAGGCGGAGCGCCGCGCTGTGCTTCTCCCGACGCTGTATTCTGTTGGCACGCTGAGCACGGATTCCACCGCAATGCAGCCGCTCTCCATCTTCTCCCACAGCAAGAAGTCGAAGGAGCAGCTGGAGAAGGAACGCCGGGAAAAGGAGAAGCGGGAGGAAGAGCTTCGCAAGAAGAAGGAAAGGGAAGAGCGGGAAAAGCGTGATCGGGAGCGTCGCGAGCGGGAAAAGCAGGAGCAGAAGGACAGGCAGGCTCACAATGGCTATCGAAACGATTGGAATCGCCCCTTTGATCATAAGCCCTTTGAAGAGCATCGTGCCGTATCCACCATTGCAACGGAGGACTTGGTAGCAGCTGTCGATGCAGCCATGGAGACCATCGAATTTTAAGGCGCAGCCTCAATAGACGCACAAAAGACATTTCATACAGGACACTGGAGAAAAAGTCATAGATTTTTCTTGCAAAACTGTATGCTTTGTGCTATTCTAGTAAACGTCATAAGCAAATGCGACGAACAGGAATAGTAGGAAGTCCCGGAGCTCTTAGAGATCTGCCGCTTGGTGCAAGGCAGAAGCGATGGCTTTTCCGAACTCGCCTGGAAGCAGCCCGCTGAAATGAGAAGTAGGTAGGGACGGGAGGCGCCCGTTAGAGCGGCAGGGCTTGTAGGAGCCTGCAAGAGGTGCACGTTTGTGCATGAAGCTGAGTGGTAACACGGAGAAATCCCCTTCGTCTCACGGTCGTGAGGCGAGGGGGTTTTAGTTTGTAGGGAGGGCTTTTTCATGATGAATTACCAGAAGTACAGCAAAGGCTATTTCATGCCGCCGGAGATTGATCTCTCCTGGGCAAAGAAGGACGCGCCGGACCATGCGCCGATATGGTGCAGCGTCGACCTACGCGATGGGAATCAGTCCCTTATGATTCCCATGAGCCTGGATGAAAAGCTCGAGTTCTACAAGACGCTCATCAAAATCGGCTTCAAGGAAATCGAGGTGGGCTTCCCGGCGGCCTCCGAGACGGAGTATACCTTCTTGCGCCGCCTCGTGGAGGACAATCTCATCCCCGACGATGTGACGGTGCAGGTCCTCACCCAGGCCCGGGAGCACATCATCAAGAAGACTTTCGAGGCGTTGGACGGCGTCAAGAATGCCATCGTCCACGTCTATAACTCCACGTCGGTCGCCCAGCGAGAGCAGGTCTTCAAGAAGTCGAAGGAAGAGGTCAAGGAGATTGCCATCGAGGGCGCAAAGCTCCTGAAGGAGCTCACGGAGAAGGCAGGAGCCAAGTACCGCTTTGAGTATTCGCCGGAGTCCTTCACGGGCACGGAGCCAGAATATGCCCTCGAGGTCTGCAATGCTGTCCTCGATATCTGGAAGCCGACGCCGGACCGCAAGGCCATCATCAACCTGCCCGTCACGGTGGAGATGAGCATGCCCCATGTCTACGCCATGCAGGTGGCCTATGTGAACAAGCATCTGAAGTACCGGGATGGGGTCGTCCTCTCCCTCCATCCGCACAATGACCGGGGCTGCGGCGTGGCCGACACGGAGATGGGCCTCCTCGCCGGTGCTGATCGCGTGGAGGGCACCCTCTTCGGCAATGGCGAGCGCACGGGCAACGTGGATATCATCACGGTCGCCATGAACCTCTTTGCCCTCGGCATCGATCCGAAGCTGGACTTCTCCCACATGCCGGAGCTCTGCGACATGTACGAGCGGGTGACGCGGATGCAGGTCTCGCCGCGCCAGCCCTATGCGGGCAAGCTTGTCTTTGCGGCCTTCTCCGGCTCCCACCAGGATGCCATTGCAAAGGGCATGAAGTGGAAGGAGGAGAAGAATCCGGACAAGTGGACGCTTCCCTACCTCTATATCGACCCGAAGGACGTGGGCCGGGAATACGAGGGGGATGTCATCCGCATCAACAGCCAGTCCGGCAAGGGTGGCGTCGGCTTCATCATGGAGCAGCGGTATGGCATCGATATGCCGAAGAAGATGCGGGAGGACTTTGGCTACTGCGTCAAGGGTGTATCCGACCACAAGCACAAGGAGCTCATGCCGGACGAAATCTACCAGATTTTCCAGGAGGAGTACGTGAACGTGGAGTCGCCCTACAAGCTGGACGACTTTACGCTGCGCAAAGAGCCGGACGGTACCCGCAAGGGCACGGTGGACCTCTTCGTCGATGGGAAGGCCACGACCTTCATCGCCCAAGGCAATGGGCGCCTCGATGCGGTGTCGAATGCCCTCCAGAAGAATCTTGGCATCACCTATAAGGATCTGACCTACAGCGAGCATGCCCTTGAAATCGGCCAGTCCAGCCGCGCCATGGCCTACATCGGAATTATCGGCGAAAAGGGACATGTCACCTGGGGTGCAGGCATGGATACGGATATCATCACGGCCTCTATCCTCGCTCTCTTCAGCGCCATCAATCGCATGAAACAGGGAAAGTAATCGGATGATCGTTGCCCGATTCCTTATAAGAAGTCTTTGACGCGAGGAGAATCCTCTTGTATAATGGGGAAAGCACTTGTGCGACTATGACTAGCAGGATATAAGGAGCAAGACA
>CAMCRT010000007.1 GCA_945877355.1 uncultured Mitsuokella sp.
TCCGTGAGCCGCGTGTCCATGCAGGTGAATATGGCCATCTTCTTCTGGGGCAGCTTGCTCTTTGCGATATCCTCGTCGCTGTAGTCGTGCTTCCCGTGGGCGACAAATTCCCTGTTTGCCTCCAAAACTTCCTGTAAACGATTCATAGTTCTCTCCTTTTCCCAAAAGGGCAATCGCGCCCGAGTCGTCTCCTACAGCATACCACAAATGACAGCAGGAAACACCCGCTTTCCCGACATTCTTTTTCACAGGTCTTTGTGTCCGCCCCTGGCTTTTTGGAAGGGCATGGCACGAGAAAGGCAAATTTTCTGTGATACATATCATTGATATCTACTCTCATTTATGCTATTGTATAGGTAAATAAGAAAAGAGCTGAAAAGAAGGAGTGGTATGTATGGAATATCGTATCGAGCATGATTCCCTGGGAGAGGTCAAGGTTCCGGCAGATCGCTATTGGGGTGCCCAGACCCAGCGCAGCTTCCAGAATTTCCCCATCGGCACGGAGAAGATGCCAAAGGAAATCATCCGGGCCTTTGCCATCCTCAAGAAAGCCGCCGCCATCGCCAACCACAACCTGGGGCGGCTGGACGAGAAGCGGTGCAAGCTCATCGGACAGGTGGCAGACGAGATCCTTGCGGGGAAGCTTGACGACCATTTTCCCCTCGCCGTATGGCAGACGGGCAGCGGCACCCAGTCCAACATGAATGTGAACGAGGTCATCGCCAACCGGGGCAATGAGATCGCCGGAGAGAAGCTCCTGCATCCCAATGACCACTGCAACATGTCCCAGAGCTCCAATGACACCTTCCCGACCGCCATGCACATCGCGGCGGTGCTGGCCATCGAGGATCAGCTCCTACCCAGCATCGATGAGCTTTCAGCCACCTTCGGGGAGCTCATGGAGAAGAATAGGGGCGTCGTCAAGACGGGCCGCACCCATCTGCAGGACGCGGTGCCCATCGCCTTCTCCCAGGAAATCAGCGGCTGGCGGGCCCTCCTGACGGAGCCCCGGGACATGATCGCCGCCAGCCTCCAGTTCCTGAAGCCCCTGGCCCTTGGCGGAACAGCCGTCGGCACGGGACTCAATGCGCCGAAGGGCTTTGCCGAGGAGGTGGCGCGGGTCGTCGGCGAGCTGACGGGGCAGGACTTCGTCACGGCGGCCAACAAGTTCCACGCTCTCTCCAGCAAGGACGAGCTGGTCTTCGCCCACGGGGCACTGAAGTCCCTCGCGGCGAATATGCTGAAGCTCGCCAACGACGTGCGCTGGCTCGCCAGCGGCCCCTGCTGCGGCCTCGGGGAGATTCAGATTCCTGCCAATGAGCCGGGAAGCTCCATCATGCCGGGCAAGGTGAACCCCACCCAGTGCGAGTCCATGACCATGGTGGCGGTGCAGGTCCTCGCCAACGATACGGCCATAGGTCTCGCCGCCTCCCAGGGCAACTTCGAGCTCAATGTGTTCATGCCCGTCCTCATCCACAACTTCCTCCAGTCCGTGCGCCTCATGGCGGACTCCCTTCGCTCCTTCAACAAGCGCTGCGCCGTGGGCATCGAGGCGAATCGGGAGAAGATGAAGGACAACCTCCACCGCTCCCTTATGCTCGTCACGGCTCTGAACCCCCACATCGGCTACGAGCACGCGGCAAAGACGGCCCAGAAGGCCTATCGGGAGAACATCTCCCTGAAGGAAGCCTGTGTGGCCCTGGGATATCTGACGTCGGAGAAATTCGACGAGGTATTCCATCCCGAGGAAATGGTTTGAGTGGTCGGATAGCTTTTAGAAGGGAAGCGATTTTATGTCAATGAAGCTTGTACTCGTTCGCCATGGGGAAAGCGAATGGAATAAAAAGAATCTCTTTACGGGCTGGCAGGACGTGGATCTGAGCCCCCAGGGCCATCTGGAGGCGGAGAAGGCAGGGGCGCTCCTGCAGGAGGAAGGCTATGACTTCGATATCTGCTACACATCCTACCTGAAGCGGGCCATCCACACGCTCAATCATATCCTCGACGGCCTCGACCGGGCCTGGCTGCCCGTCGTCAAGACCTGGAAGCTCAACGAGCGCCACTACGGCGCCCTGCAGGGGCTCAACAAGGCGGAGACGGCGGCAAAATACGGGGAGGAGCAGGTAAAGGTCTGGCGCCGCTCCTTCGACGTGCTGCCGCCGGCACTGGACCCCGCGGATGAGCGCAATCCCGCCCTCCAGGACATGTACCGGGACGTGGACAAGAAGCTCCTGCCGCTGGCCGAGAGCCTAAAGACGACAATCGAGAGGGTCGTGCCCTACTTTGAGAGCAATATCAAGAAGGACATGCTGGCAGGAAAGCGCGTCCTCATCGCCGCCCACGGCAACTCCCTCCGGGCCCTCGTCAAGTATTTCGAGGGACTCGACGACGAGGCCATCACAAAGGTAAACATCCCCACGGGCGTCCCCCTTGTCTACGAATTTGACGAGGACATGAAGGTCATCAGCAAGAAATATCTCGGCGACCAGACACTGATCCAGCAAAAGATGAACGTCGTCGCCAACCAGGGCAAGAGCGGGAAATAAGCCACTTTATCCATATAACAAACTACACGCACAAACGTCCACTTTGTGGACATTGTGCGCCGTCCTTGCAAGAAATCAGCCAATCAGTCTGCGCCTACGGCTTGACTTCTTGGGATTTCATAGTAAAAAGGAGCTGCGTGAAACAGCTCTCTTTTTGTGTTTTTGTCCAAAGGCTGAGGTGTTTTGTCACAATCCAGCAGCAAGACTCCCTCCGTCACGCTTCGCGTGCCACCTCCCTCGAGAGGGAGGCAAGCAAAGCACCTATGCTCGTAATGGATAGCTGCGACCAGCAGATTCCTGCGCTCAACCTAACAACTCCATCGAATGTCCCGTTCCATTGCGAAACTATGAGCCTTGCCTCGTCCCCCTCCCGAGGGGGAACGCCCGCAGGGCAAGGGGGAGTCTGCGAGGAGGATGTTACACGGCTGACGGACGGGTCAGAAGCCCAGGTGCTCGTCGATGAGCACCACTTCCATATCCATGTGGTTCATCTTTCTCCAGTAGATGGTCTGGGCGTTGCAGATGCGCTGGGGGCTCTTGCAGTCGTAGCAGTGGTCGCGCCGTACCGCGCAGGGCGTCTTGTACCCGTGACGGGCCGCATTCAGGGGCGCCGCCACATTGCGGGCCCGCCAGGCCGCTTCCTCAATCGTCGGGGCGATCTTGTTGGAGCCCACGACGAAGTAGACCTTTTCATGGCCGAAGAGAGACCCCGCCACCCGGTTCCCCGTGCCGTCGATATTGACCATTTCCCCGGTCTCCGCCAGCCCGTTGACGGAGGTCAGGAAGATATCCGTCGTGAGGCAGCGGCGCGCCGTGGCGTAGAAGTCCATGCCGCCCCGGGGATGCTTCGGGTCGTACACGTCATTGTGGGAGGCGAGGCGCTCGTAGAGCCCCATGGAAATCATCGTCTCCGAGTCCCCAAATCCCACAAGCCGCCCGTCGATTTTGCCATCCAGATACCGGGCCGCCTCCTCCCCCGTGGCGAAGTGGCTCACCTCATACTTCCGCTCCTTGAGAGCGGCTATGACCTTTTCCATATCCATACAAATCCCTCCTAAGAGTAGTTTATAGGGGAACGCAAAGAAGTCAAGCCGTCTTTTCTCCTTGTGGAATCCGCGGATAGATTGTAAAATGGGGATAGATATTTTATTATCACGATGGCAAGAGGTGCTTGCAATGCGCGGAATGCAGGGAAAGTCTCAACGGAATGAAGAAAAAACGCAGAAAAAAATAAGCGAGTTGCGAGGAACTTTCTCTGCCTGCGCAGATGAGAAGAAAAGGTCGCAGGAAAAAGGTGCGTGGGCTCGTGCAGCGGTAGAAAAGTATCGGAAGCATTTGCTAGAAAGGGAGCAGTGATTTATGGCAGTGATACCACCTGTGCCGCCGGTGCCTCCTGTGGCGCCGGTCGCGCCTGCCGTGTCCCTGGGGGACGGCGGCTCTGTCCACGAGGGGGCGGCTCCCCAGAGCGGGCACACGACGGGGGAGGAGCAGCAGGAGAGCCAGGCGCGGACGGCTGTGGCAAATGGGGAAGGGGCCCTCGGGAAGACTACCGTATCGGATCCGAAGGCGCAAAATGGCCAAGACGGCCAGGCGAATGGGCAGGCCATGGGGACGACCACAGCGCAGAAGCGATCCAGCACCCAAATCGTCCAGGATGGACAGGTGCAGCAGGCCCTCGCGGACGGCAGTCAGCAGCAGGGACAGCAGGACGCCCAGACGGGACAGAAAAGCCAGACGGCAGAGCCGCCCGTGCCCAAGTCCTATACGAACTATAGCGGCGTATTCTGGGGCGCCACGGCGGTCTTTCTCGTGGCCTTCGCCGCCTTCCTCGTGAAGCAGGTGCTCCTGCGAAAGCGGGGGGCGGAGGGGCTCGACCTCAAGGAACTCTTCCGTATGCCGGGGAAGCAACGCGGGGGCGAGGCGGAGCATGCGCCAGAGCGGATGCAGGAGAAGCCGCGGGAAAGGGAGGAGCGGCAGGAGGAGATCCTCACGGAGTACACGGGTATGCGTCCGGACGAGGTGCTGGCAAAGCTCTCCCGGGAGGCTGTCGTGCCGAAGAAGAACCTGACGGCCTACAAAGCCCAGAAGCCGGCAGAGAAGAAAAGTGAAAAGAAGCCGAAGGTAGCATCGCCGGTGAAAAAGCCCATAGCCCCGAAGCCTCCTGCAGCCCTCGGAAACGGCCAGCAGAAGCCGGCAAAGACGCTGAAGCGCAAGGGGAAGGCGGACGACGGCCCCCATTTCGAGGCACGGGTATAAGGGGGCGCAGCCTGGCTCCCTCCGACGCACCTTGCGCCCCGCCTTTTTCCCAGGAGGCGGCAGATATCCGCTTTGCCCGCTTTGTCCGCTTTCTCTAGGTATGCTTGCGGGGATGGGACGCGACCCCTTGACTTCCACTGCTTTCCCATATAGAATAGTAATAGCGTAATGGATTCTAGGCTAGGAGGAAATGCCATGAAGCACATCAAGACAGTCAACAAGCCGACGATGCAGAAGACCCTTAAGACGGGCGGCTGCGGTGAGTGCCAGGCTTCGTGCCAGAGCGCTTGCAAGACGAGCTGCACGGTCGGCAATCAGGTTTGCGAGAAGAACTGATTCTTGGGAAGGGTCGTCGCAGTTGCGGCGGCTTTTTCTTTTTTTATTCTTTGGAGAACGATTTTGAACGAAAGCATCCATATCTTTGAGCAGGAGGGCGAGGTCCTCCTGCTGGACATCAATAGCGGCGCCGTCCATGTCATCGACGCGATGGTGCGGGATATCCTCTCGGTATTCACCGGAGAAAATGACGGGGAGGTGCTGGAAAAGCTCACGGGCCAGTACCCGGAGGCAGAGCTTCGGGAGGCCCTCGGGGAGCTCCACGCTCTCATGGAGGCCGGCGAGCTCTTTGCGCCGGATATCAATGTGCCGCCCACCTTTCGGGAGCAGGGCCTCGTGAAGTCCCTTTGCCTCATGGTGGCCCAGGACTGCAACCTGCGCTGCAAGTATTGCTTTGGCGACGGCGGCGACTACGGCATGGGCCGGGCCGTCATGAGCGAGGAGACGGGCCGGAAGGCCGTGGATTTCCTCATCAAGTCCTCCGGGGCGAGAAGGCATCTGGAGATGGACTTCTTCGGCGGCGAGCCTCTCATGAACTTCGGCACCGTCAAGTCGGTGACGGAGTACGCCCGGCAGCGGGAGAAGGAGACGGGCAAGAAATTTAAGCTCACCATGACGACGAACGGCATGCTCCTGACCGATGAGAAAATCAAGTGGCTCAACGACAATGACTTCGCCCTCGTGCTGTCCCTGGACGGCCGCAAGGAGGTCAATGACGCCATGCGTCCGGACGTGGGGGGCCACGGCACCTACGACCGCATCGTGAAGAACTTCAAGCGCTGCCTCGCGTCGCGGGAGGGCGGCGACTACGACTACCGGGGCGTCTACACCTTCCTCCGGGGCACCTACACGAAGAAGAATCTCGACTTTACGGAGGACGTGCTCTCCATGAATGACGAGGGCTTCTCCATCCTCTCCGTGGAGCCCGTCGTGTCGAAGAATCCGGAAATCGGCTTCACGGAGGCGGATCTTCCTCGCATCTACGAGGAGTACGACCGGCTGACCCATGCCTATATGGAGCGTCACCGGGCGGGAAAGGGCTTTTTCTTCTTCCACTTCAACATGGATCTATCCAATGGGCCCTGCGTGGCAAAGCGCCTCTCGGGCTGCGGCGCTGGCCACGAGTATTTCGCCGTGGCGGAAAACGGGGACCTCTATCCCTGCCACCAGTTCGTGGGACGGGAGGGCTATCGCCTGGGCTCTCTCGACGAGGGCGTGACGAACACAGAGCTCCCGGCCCATTTCCGCGCCTGCCACGTG
The DNA here is from genome assembly GCA_945877355.1 of uncultured Mitsuokella sp. Lineage (GTDB taxonomy): Bacteria > Bacillota > Negativicutes > Selenomonadales > Selenomonadaceae > AWVT01. Next base: position 6,399 of record CAMCRT010000007.1, read on the forward strand.
CTGAACAAGGAAAAGTGCCGCTCCTGCTGGGCTAGGTTCTTCTGCTCCGGCGGCTGCCACGCCAATGCGGATCTCTTCCATGGGGACATCTACGAGCCCTACGAGGTGGGCTGCGCCATCCAGAAAAAGCGTCTGGAGTGCGCCATCTATGTCCAGGCGATGTTGGCTCTGGAAAAACAGGAGCGGGAAACGGCTGCGGAAGCATAAGCTCTGACCTTGCACACATAAATAATAATTATGAAAAAGCCTTGCATGTATTGTGAGGCTTTTTCTTGTTCTTGCGTCTTTCTCTGGGAAAATATGGGAATTGCGATGGAAAAATATCGTATTCAAAAAGAAGCGAAATATTCAAGCAATATAAAATTTTTCTTTAGGAACGATTGCTGGAATTTATCCTAAAATCATTGACATTTCGGGCATTTGTAGTGTATCATATGGACAGTGAGTTAAACTTCTAATGTTTATTTAGGGGGTAATTTTCAAATGGCAGTAAAAGTTGCTATCAATGGTTTTGGTCGTATTGGCCGTCTCGCCTTCCGTCAGATGTTCGACGCTGAGGGCTATGAAGTCGTCGCAATCAACGACCTGACGAAGCCGTCCATGCTTGCATACCTGCTGAAGTATGATTCTTCTCAGGGCAAGTATGAGTATGCTGATACGGTTTCGGCTGACGACGAGGCTGGCACGATCACGGTCAAGGGCAAGACGATCAAGATCTATGCTGAGAAAGATGCAAAGGATATCCCCTGGGCAAAGCATGATGTCGACGTCGTCCTCGAGTGCACGGGCTTCTACACCTCCAAGGAGAAGGCTTCTGCACACCTCAAGGCTGGCGCAAAGAAGGTCGTCATCTCCGCTCCTGCGGGCAATGACCTCCCGACGATCGTGTTCAACACGAACCACAAGACGATCCCCGCAGGCACGAAGATCATCTCCGCTGCTTCCTGCACGACGAACTGCCTCGCTCCGATGGCTGACGCTCTGAACAAGTTCGCTCCAATCCAGAGCGGCATCATGCAGACGATCCATGCCTTCACGGGCGACCAGATGGTTCTCGATGGCCCGCAGCGCAAGGGTAACCTCCGCCGCAGCCGTGCCGCTTCCGAGAACATCGTTCCGGCTTCCTCCGGCGCTGCTAAGGCTATCGGCCTTGTCCTGCCGGATCTGAACGGCAAGCTCATCGGCGCAGCACAGCGCGTCCCGACCCCGACGGGCTCCACGACGCTCCTCTTTGCTGTTGTCAAGGGCGAAGTCACGGTCGAGGGTGTCAACGCTGCTATGAAGGCTGCTCAGACGGAGTCCTTCGGCTACAACACGGACGAGATCGTTTCCAAGGATATCGTCGGCATGCGCTATGGCTCTCTCTTCGATGCAACGCAGACGATGGTTTCCCACACGGGCGACGGCAACTCCCTCGTGCAGGTCGTTTCCTGGTACGACAACGAGAACTCCTACACGAGTCAGATGGTTCGCACGATTAAGTACTTCTCTGAGGAAGTCAAGTAATCCATCAGCGACAGCTGAATAAGACTAAGATCTCTTGAGGTCCGGCCTTTCGTTTGGGCCGGGCCTTAAGTCATTTAAGGGAGGTTTTTTGATGAACAAGAAGACCATCAAAGACGTAGATGTAAAGGGTAAAAAGGTATTCGTCCGCGTGGACTACAATGTGCCGTTCGATGCTGACATGAACATCACGAACGACACCCGCATGGTCCGCACGCTGCCGACGCTGAACTATCTTCTCGATGGCGGCGCAGCCCTCGTGCTCGCTTGCCACATCGGCCGTCCAACGGAGGCTCGCGAGGACAAGTTCAGCACGAAGCATCTCGTGAAGCACCTGTCTGAGCTTCTGAAGCGCGACGTGAAGTGGGCATCCGACTGCGTTGGCCCCGAGGCGGACGCGGCAAAGGCCGCTCTGAAGCCGGGTGAAGTGCTTCTCCTGGAGAACCTCCGCTACCACAAGGCAGAGAAGAAGAACGACCCCGAGTTTGCAAAGCAGCTGGCTGCTGGCTGCGACCTCGCTGTGGATGACGCCTTCGGCGTTTCCCACCGCGCCCATGCCTCGAATGCCGGCGTGCCGAAGTACCTCGAGACGGTGGCGGGCTTCCTGATGGAGAAGGAGATCAACTACATCGGCAAGACTCTGGAGAATCCGCAGCATCCCTTCGTCGCCATTATCGGCGGCGCGAAGGTCTCCGATAAGATCGGCGTCATCAGCAACATGATCGACAAGGTCGACACCATCATCATCGGCGGCGGCATGGCCCACACCTTTGACAAGGCGAAGGGACTGCCCATCGGCGACTCCCTCTGCGAGGACGACAAGCTGGAGCTCGCAAAGGAGCTCCTCGCAAAGGCGGAGAAGAAGGGCGTCAAGGTCGTCCTGCCTCTCGACCTCACGGTGGCAAACATGTTCCCGCTGGCAGATGCCGACAAGTGGGCGAAGGAAGGCAAGAAGAAGATCGTCGACGTGGACAAGGTGGAAGACGGCTGGGAAGGCCTCGACTCCGGCCCGAAGACGAGCGCAGAGTATGTGGAGGCCCTGAAGGGCGCCAAGACGGTCATCTGGAATGGCCCCATGGGCGTCTTCGAGTGCGATGACTTCGCAAAGGGCACCCTCGCTGTGGCACAGGCTGTGGCGGATGCGACGGATAACGGCGCCATCTCCATCGTCGGCGGCGGCGACTCGGTGGCAGCCCTGAAGAAGACGGGCCTGACGGATAAGATCTCCCATGTGTCCACCGGCGGCGGCGCAACGCTCGAGTTCCTTGAGGGCAAGGAGATGCCGGGCATCGCAGCAATCGCTGACAAATAACCTCGTGAGTTAGGCTATGTTGCGTGTACCCCGCACTCACCCCGTCTCCGCAAGCGACCGTGCGCTTGCTGACCTGTCCAAGAAGTAAGCCGCAGGCTGGCTGATTGGCTAACAGGTCGCACGCGAAAGCGTCCCAAGAGCCGAAGACGATTGGCTGACGCTGACCGCCATCTGCTTAAATACCGGCCTCCATCCTAAACGCGCTGCGCTTGAACGATGGATTCCGGCCGGGGGGCAGAACGCGCACTTTCCTCGCTTGCTCCGCTTAAAGGGTTCGCGCAGGGTACACGACCATACTACGCTTTCGATATTCAAGATACTAAGGGAGGAAATACTATGGCAAGAACTCCGATTATTGCTGGCAACTGGAAGATGAACAACACGATCGCTGAGGGCAAGAAGCTCGTCACTGAGCTCATGCCCCTCGTGGAGGACGCGAAGGTCACGGTCGTCGTTTGCCCGACGGCTACGGCTCTTGCGGCTGTGGCGGACACGGTGAAGGGCTCCAACATCCATGTGGGCGCACAGAACGTGCACTGGGAGAAGAGCGGCGCCTTCACGGGCGAGATTTCCTGCGACATGCTGAAGGAAATCGGCGTGGACTATGTGGTTCTCGGCCACAGCGAGCGCCGCGACTACTTCGGCGAGACGGACGAGGGTGTCAACAAGCGCGCTCGTGCAGCCTTTGCAGCTGGCATCACGCCGATCATCTGCTGTGGCGAGTCCCTTGAGGTCCGCGAGGCGGGCAAGTACATCGACCACGTGGTGGGGCAGGTGGGTGCTGCCCTCGAGGGCTTCACGGCAGACGAGGCAGGCAAACTCGTCATCGCCTATGAGCCCATCTGGGCCATCGGCACGGGCAAGACGGCTACCTTCGAGCAGGCCGAGGAGGTCTGCAAGGCCATCCGCGAGGCTGTGGCGAAGAAGTTCAACCAGGCTGCAGCGGACTCTATCCGCATCCAGTACGGCGGCAGCGTGAAGCCTGCCACCATCAAGGACCTCATGAAGCAGCCGAACGTGGACGGCGCCCTCGTGGGCGGTGCGTCCCTCAAGGCGAAGGACTTCTCCGAGATCGTCAACTACTAAGAATAAAATCCATGCCCGCAGGCTCTCCGCTATTTTGCTAGCGAGCGGGGAGCCTGCGCAGAAAGGCAAATACGAATGGCAACAATCAAACATGCGCCAATCGCACTCATCATCATGGATGGCTGCGGCCTTGGCGACAAGACGGACAAGAACAATGCCGTCCAGCAGGCCAAGACGCCTGTGCTCGATGGGCTGATGGCAAAGTCCCCGAATTCTAAGCTTCAGGCCTCCGGCGAGTACGTCGGTCTCCCCGACGGGCAGATGGGCAACTCCGAGGTGGGCCATACGAATATCGGTGCTGGCCGCGTCATCTACCAGCAGCTCACCCGTATCACCCGGGACATCAAGAATGGCGACTTCTTCAAGAATGAAGCCCTCCTCAAGATCGTCCGCGGGGCAAAGGAGAAGGGCGGAGCCCTGCACCTCCTGGGCCTCGTATCCCCCGGCGGCGTCCACAGCCACCAGGAGCACCTCTACGCGCTCCTCGAGATGGCAAAGCGCGAGGGCGTCAGCGAGGTCTATGTCCACGCGTTCCTCGACGGCCGCGACGTGCCGCCCCAGAGCGCAGGCCCCTTCCTGAAGGAGCTGGAGGACAAGTGCGCCGAGATCGGTGTTGGCAAGATTGCGACCGTCAGCGGCCGCTACTACGCCATGGACCGAGACAACCGCTGGGATCGTGAGGAGAAGGCCTACGAGGCCATCGCCCACGCAGAGGGCGTCGCAGCAAAGGCGGCTGAGGCAGGCCTCAAGGCCAGCTACGATGCTGGCGTCAACGACGAGTTCGTCGTGCCCTATGTCATCGAGGGCTATGCGGGCATGAAGAACGGCGACGGCGCCATTTTCTTCAACTTCCGCCCGGATCGTGCCCGCCAGCTCACCCACGCCTTTGTGGATGAGAAGTTCGACGGCTTCCAGCGGGACGAGTCGCTGAAGATCCCCTTTGCGACCTTCTCCCAGTATGAGGACGGCATGAACGCCCTCGTGGCCTTCCCGCCGGAGAGCATCAAGAACACCATGGGCGAGATCATCCAGGATCACGGCCTCACCCAGCTCCGCATCGCCGAGACAGAGAAGTATGCCCACGTGACGTTCTTCTTCAATGGCGGCGTCGAGGAGCCCTACAAGGGCGAGGATCGCATCCTCGTGCCGAGCCCGAAGGTCGCCACCTACGACCTGAAGCCGGAAATGAGCGCGGTGGAGGTCACGGACAAGGTGGTCGAGGCCATCGAGAGCGAGAAGTACGACTTCATCATCCTGAACTATGCCAACTGCGACATGGTGGGCCATACGGGTGTCTTCCCCGCTGTCATCAAGGCAGTGGAGACGGTGGACACCTGTGTGGGCCGCTTCGTCGAGGCCATCAAGAAGGTGGGTGGCGAGGTCTGCATCACGGCTGACCACGGCAACGCCGACAAGATGATGGACTACGAGAACAACCAGCCGTTCACAAAGCACACGACGAACCCCGTTCCCTTCATCGTCGTGTCGGATCGGGTCAAGTCCGTGGCGGACGGCGCCCTCTCCGACATCGCCCCGACCCTCCTCACCCTCGCGGGCGTTGACATCCCGAAGGAAATGACGGGCAAGGTCCTCGTGACGCTTTGAGAAAAATAGTGTATTGTATCAAAAGAGAGGAATACGAACAATGATTGCTTACTCCAAGAAAGTGGAAGATATGGCATGTGTAGCACAGGAAGTACACCATGGTGCTGCACCGATTCCCGAAGAAGGCAAGTGGGTCAAGAGCAAGAACGTCTCTGACATCAGCGGCCTTACCCATGGTGTGGGCTGGTGCGCACCGCAGCAGGGCGCTTGCAAGCTCACGCTGAACGTCAAGGAGGGCATCATCCAGGAGGCACTGATCGAGACAATCGGCTGCTCCGGCATGACCCACTCCGCCGCCATGGCAGCGGAGATCCTCCCGGGCCTCACCGTCCTCGAAGCACTCAACACGGACCTCGTTTGCGACGCCATCAACACGGCAATGCGCGAGCTCTTCCTCCAGATCGCCTATGGCCGCAGCCAGACGGCCTTCTCCGACGATGGACTTCCCATCGGCGCAGGCCTTGACGATCTCGGCAAGGGCCTCCGCAGCCAGGTCGGCACGCTCTACTCCACGCTGAAGAAGGGCCCCCGCTACCTGGAGCTGGCTGAGGGCTACGTCACGAAGCTCGCCCTTGACAAGGAAAATCGCGTCATCGGCTACGAGGTCGTCCAGATGGGCAAGGTCATGGAGGCCGTGCGCGCTGGCAAGGACGCAAACGAGGCCATCAAGGCAAACACCTCCACGAAGGGCCGCTTTGCCGATGGCGTCAAGTTCATCGATCCGCGTGAGGAGTAATCCTTACCATCAAGTCGTGTTCACGCGGAATGACTTCCGCTACATAAGAAGGGATGAATCAAATGTCATTGTTCGAAGGCTACGAGCGCCGTATTGATCAAATCAACAAAGTCTGCAAGCAGTATGGAATCGGCTCCATCGAGGAAGCAAAGACCATCTGCGAGGGAAAGGGCATCAATCCTTATAAGATCGTCGAGGACCTCCAGCCCATCGCATTCGAGAATGCAAAGTGGGCCTATACCCTCGGCGCAGCCATCGCCATCAAGAAGAACTGCACGAAGGCAGTGGACGCTGCAAAGGCAATCGGCGAAGGCCTCCAGGCCTTCTGCGTGCCGGGCTCCGTCGCGGATCATCGCAAGGTTGGCCTCGGCCACGGCAACCTGGGCGCCATGCTCCTCTCCGAGGAAGCAGGCTGCTTCGCCTTCCTCGCCGGCCACGAGTCCTTCGCAGCTGCTGAGGGCGCCATCGGCATCGCAAAGACGGCCAACAAGGTCCGCAAGAACAAGCTCCGCGTTATCCTGAACGGCCTCGGCAAGGATGCAGCCCAGATCATCAGCCGCATCAACGGCTTCACCTATGTCTGCACCGACTACGACTACAAGGCCAACAAGGTCAACGTGGTCGAGGAAATCGTCTACGGCAGCGATCCGGAGCGCTCCCAGGTCAAGTGCTATGGCGCTGACTCCGTCCAGGAAGGCGTCGCCATCATGCACATGGAGGATGTCGACATCTCCATCACGGGCAACTCCACGAATCCGACCCGCTTCCAGCATCCTGTGGCAGGCTGCTACAAGAAGGAATGCGTGGAAAAGGGCAAGAAGTACTTCTCCGTCGCTTCCGGCGGCGGCACGGGCCGCACGCTCCATCCGGACAACATGGCCGCTGGCCCGGCTTCCTATGGCATGACGGACACCATGGGCCGCATGCACTCCGACGCCCAGTTCGCAGGCTCCTCCTCCGTGCCGGCACACGTCGACATGATGGGCCTCATCGGCGCAGGCAACAACCCGATGGTCGGCATGACCGTCGCCGTCGCCGTCGCCGTGCAGGAAGCAATGAACAAGTAATCAAACTCGTCGCGCCGCCCTACAACCAGGGCAAAGAGCACCAGGGCAACGCCTCGAAGCGGACACATCCCGCAAGAGAAACAGCCAAAACCCAATAAACGGCGGCCTTCCAACGGGCAGGCTGCTCCAAGAGACCACGCAAGGGACAAATCCCCGAGCGTGGTCTTTTCTTGACTTGGATGCACGTGATTTTATATAATAATGTGTAGAAAATCACATAATTATATAGAATAAGGTGATTGGTATGAAGCGACTTGCTATGAAGAAGCTGCTGGCGTGGAAGGAGTCGGCTTATCGGAAGCCTTTGCTGGTGAAGGGCGTCCGGCAGGTGGGGAAGACCTGGCTCCTGAAGGAGTTCGGTCGGCAGCACTACGAGAATGTGGCGTATTTCAACTTTGATGAAAATCCGGAGTATCGGGAGTTCTTCTCCACGACGAAGGACGTCAAGCGGATCCTGCCGAACCTTGCCATGGCGGGCGGGCAGAAGATCCAGCCGGGGAAGACGCTCCTTTTCTTTGATGAGATCCAGGGGGCGCCTGAGGTCTTGAATTCCCTGAAGTATTTTTGCGAGAATGCGCCGGAGTATCATGTGGTCGGGGCGGGCTCCCTCCTGGGGATTGCCCTGGCAAAGCCTTCGTCCTTCCCCGTGGGGAAGGTGGACTTTCTGAGTCTCTACCCGATGAATTTCCAGGAATTCCTCCTGGCGACGGACAGTAAGAATCTGGCGGAGTATCTGGAGCAGATTGATGAGCTGGAGCCGATACCGGAGGCTTTTTTCAATCCGCTGGCGGAAAAGCTCAAGATCTACTTCATCACTGGCGGTATGCCGGAGGTGGTGGGCCGGTGGGTGGAGACCCAGTCGGTGGGACAGGTGCAGGAGACGCTGCAGAATATCATCAATGCCTATGAGCGGGATTTCATGAAGCACCCGGAGCCTCGGGAGTTTCCGAAAATCTCCCGGGTCTGGAACTCGCTTCCCTCCCAACTGGCACGGGAAAACAAGAAATTCCTGTACAACGTTGTTAAGGAGGGGGCACGGGCCCGGGAATACGAGGACGCATTGGAGTGGCTCGTGCAGGCCGCGCTCGTCTACAAGGTCTATCGGATCAGCGCACCGGGGCTTCCGCTCTCGGGTTATGCGGATCTCAGCGCCTTCAAGCTGTATCTCACGGATGTGGGGGTGCTTCGCCGCCTGGCAAAGCTCGATCCTACGGCGTTCCGAGAGGGGAATCGCCTCTTCTCGGAGTTCAAGGGGGCGCTCACGGAGAACTTCATCCTGCAGTCGCTTGTGCCGCAATTCGATGCGGATGTATACTATTGGTCGCGGGTGAATCCGCCCTTTGAGGTGGATTTTATCCTGCAGCAGGTAAATGACATCATCCCCGTCGAGGTAAAATCGGATACGAATATCAAGAGCCGTAGCCTGCAAAAGTATGCGGAGACGTACCGGGACAAGACAAAACTCCGCGTGCGCTTCTCCCTGCAGAATCTTCGCATGGATGAGGATGTGCTGAATATCCCGCTTTTCATGGCAGACCAGGCCAGCCGGCTGATTGCGCTGGGCAAAAGTCAGCAGATGTAACGAAAGTCTATCTGAAACCTATGAGTACAAGCCTGCGGCGAAAAATTCTAAGCGTGGTCTTTTGATGCACACATGGAGAAATCCTTGAAGTCGATTCTATTATCGATTACAATGAAATAGAAGTTCATTTTTGCATGAGGCTTTATGGAAAAAGGAGGGAGGACAGATGCTTACCATTTCGCAAATCAAGAAAATTATTGCGCCAATCTGCAAGCGATATGGCGTAAAGGCCGTCTACCTTTTCGGCTCCTATGCCCGCGGCGAGGCAGGCGAAAACAGCGATGTGGATATCCGCATCGAGCCGGGCGACATTGACGACCTCTTCAAGCTAAGCGCCTTCCGACAGGATCTGGTGGAAAGCCTGCAGTACGAGGTCGACATCGTGAGCAAGCTGCCAGAGGATGATGTATTCCGTAGGGAACTGGCGAGAGACGAGGTGCTGCTCTATGCTGCCTGACCGCGACCAGCAGATAGCAAGACACATGGCGGAATATTGCGAAGAGATTATGCTGGCGGTAGAGCACTTCGGAAAAGACGAGACGAAATTTCTTCAGGATCCTGTGTACCGAAATGCCTGCGCCATGCCCTTGATGCAAATAGGCGAGCTTGCAAAAAAGCTGACGGATTCCTTTGTCCAGGAACATGATAGCGTCCCATGGAAAGCCATAAAGGGAATGCGGAATCTTTTTGCTCATGATTACAGATCGATGGATGAACGGATGATTTGGAAAACAATCACAAGGAATATCCCAGATCTGCAGGCATTCTTGGAATCGTATCTTCAAGCACACTCGGGGAAATAGAATGACAAAATACAATCAACGGCCACGCAGATTTTAGCGTGGCCGTTTTGATAGCAATGCACGTGATTATATATAATTATCTGTATGTCATCACATAATTATATATAATTGTGTGATGACATACAGATAAAATTCAGAAAAAGCCCACGCAGAGGAATTTGTTTTCCTTGCGTGGGTTTTGTAGTTGAGGGGGAATTTTAGAGTGTCAGACGCATTTGGTGCCAGGCTACGTTGCCGTGGGTGGAGCTGGATATGCCCTCGTCCTGGAAGCCGAACTTTGCGTACCAGTGGACGAGGTGATCCTTGCAGGTGAGGACGAGGCCTTTGCGGCCCGCTTTCTTTGTCTCCTCGATGGCGTGCTGGAGGAGCTTTCCGGCAAGGCCTTGGCGGCGGTAGGCGGGGAGGGTGTCCACGCCGAATATCATCTGCCAGGCGCCCTTCTTATCGTGGAGGGAGGCGTCGGCGTACATCTCGTCCTGGAGGTCGGGCGTATCCGTCACCATGCCGTTGAGAAAGGCGACGGGCTTTCCGTCCTCCTCGAGGATCCAGAAATGCTCCGGCATTGACCCTGGCGCGAATGCTCTCCTCGCTGGCGGCTTCGGCTGCAGGGAAGCACTCGGCTTCGATGGCGGCGAGGGTTTTCACGTCTTCTGGCGTTGCTGTACGTATGGTCATTGTTTTCCTTTCTTTCAGGCCTGGGCCTTTGAGGGGTTCATCATGATGCGGACGATTTCCTTGTCGGTCTCCCGCATGCCGTCCCGGCCCAAGCGGGAGACGTTTTCGATGGTGGCCTCCACGCCCTTCGTGACGATGCCGTCGCCGGAGCGGAACTCCTGGCCGTTCTCATACATGTGGTAACCGAAGATACCTGCCTCCACGCTGGAGGCGATCTTGGCGGCGCAACTGGCCTTGGCCCCGTCGCATATAATGCCGGAGACGATGGCGAGGGAGTTCACGAGGGTGTGGGCGATGGCGTCGAAGTCGCCGCCCTTGAGGTAGGCGATGCCGCAGCCCGCGGCACAGCCGGCACTGACGGCGCCGCAGTAGGCGGAGAGGCGGCCGATGCCTGCCTTTTCGTGGATGGCGATGAGGTTCGAGAGGATGAGGGCCCGCAGGAGCTTTTCCTCGGAGACGCCCAGTTCCTCGGCGTACTCCATGACGGGGATGGAGACGGTGATGCCCTGGTTGCCGCTGCCGGAGTTGATGACGACGGGGAGCTCGCAGCCGCTCATGCGGGCGTCGGAGCCCGCCGCTGCCTTGGCGACGGCCCGGGCCCGGACGCCATCGCCGTAGAACTTCAGCATGGTCTGGCCGATGTTCGCCCCGTAGTCGCCTCGGAGCCCCTCGTCGGAGATGGCGCGGTTGTACTCCATCTGGCGGGTGAGAACCTCCCGCACATCCTCGATGTCACAGGTCTCGGCAAAGTCGAGGATGTCGCGAATCGTGAGGCTATCCCGAATGTTTTTCGCGTCGGCAGGAGCGCTGGCCCGGTTGCAGGAGGAGGCGGGATTCTCGTTCGTGTAGAGGACAGTGTCGTTCTTCTCGATGCGGGTGATGTTCGTGTGGAAATGGGCGATGCGCACGGAGGCCCGGTCATTCCCGGCATAGAGGGTGATGACGATTTCAAATATAATGCCGTTGTCGATGGCGTGGACGGAGAAGGGCACATCCTTCAGAAATGTGCGCATCGCATCCTTCTGGGCGGCCGTGACATCGGCGATGACCTCGAGGGCGCGGCTGGCATCGCCACCCACAATGCCGGCTGCCGCTGCCGCCTCGATTCCCTTCATGCCGTCCGTGTTCGGCACGATGACGCTCTTGACGTTCTTGATGATGTTGTTGCTGACGCCGATATCCACCCGCTGGGGGAGCGCCCCGAGGGCCTCCCGGGCCTTTGCCGCGGCGTAGGCGATGGCTATGGGCTCCGTGCACCCCATGGCGGGGATGAGCTCCTCCTTCAAAATGGTGAGGTAGGCCTGATAAAGTGGATGGTCTTTTTCCATATTGCACCTTCTTTATGGGGAAATCAAAGCTGCTCCAACACATTTCAATACTATCATATCATTCTACGCGCAAAAAGAAAAGCCTCGAAGGGGAGAGCAGAGATCCCTTCGAGGCTTGCCCTGGGAAAAGAACGATTCTGAGGTTATTCGCCAGAGGGGGGCTGCAGGCAGGCCTGCAAATGGGCAAAGTCGATATAGGCCTCGCCCTTGTCGTGGGTCTTGTAGTAGTGCTGCTCGGCCTCGGCTGCCGGGGTGAAGGCTTTTACGCGGCCTGATTTTGCGTGGCAGGGGGCGGCGCGCTTCGGGTCGGTATTGGGGTCGTTCAGGGTGAGCGGTGCGGCGGAGGCGGCGAGGGGCTTTCCCCGATTGCGCAGGAAATTCATGTAGAGCTCCACGTGGGGGCGATCCTCCTCGCTGTCGTACCAGAGGCCGGCGCAGTATTCCAGTCCCCGGAGGCTACCCTGGCCATCGGGAAGGCGCGGGTCCACCACGGCAAAGAGGAGGTCGGCCAGTGTGGAGATGTCGGTTTTCTTCGGGTCGTAGGTGAGGCGGACGCCGGGACGGGGCTCTTCTTCGCCTTCGGGGAGGAGGTTCCCTAGAAGGGCCTCGGTGACGCCCCGGGCAGTGCGAAAGACCTCCTGCAGCTCCCGCGGGTCGCCGCCGGTCACATAGAGTATCTGGGTATACATTTTTTCCCTTCTTTCTTATGCGTTTGCGAAAGAGCAGGACCCGTGGAAAAGGTGCTGCTCTTTTCATTTGTTGGTAAATAGATCTACCTGGCGGGCGGCGGCGCGTTGGACATCGAAGATGCTTATGAGCTCGCCCACGGCTTGGGTGGGGGAGATGGTGCCCTTCAGGATGGCTTCCTTGACCTCTGGCAGACGCCCCTTTATGACGGCGTCCTCGAAGAAGAGATTGTGGAGGTGCTCGTCAATCATGGCGCGCATCCAGTCGAGGAGCTGGCCCTCCCGGCGCTTTTGAAAGACACCGCTCTTCGTCGTCATCTGGCGGAAGGCCTGGATGACGTCCCAGAGCTCCCGGAGGCCTGTCTTCTTGACGGAGGAGACCATGTAGGCGTGGGTGGGCCATCCGGGGGTGGCGGGGCGGATGAACTCGATCATCCGCTCAAACTCGCCCCGGGCGACCTTGGCGCGAGTGAGGTTGTCCCCGTCGGCCTTGTTGACGACGATGGCGTCGGCGAGCTCCATGATGCCCTTCTTGATGCCCTGCAGGTCATCGCCTGCGCCCGTGAGGACGACGAGCATGAAGAAATCGACCATGGAGCGCACCGTCGTCTCGCTCTGGCCGACGCCGACGGTCTCGATGAGGATGATATCATAGCCGGCCGCCTCGCAGAGCAGCATGGTCTCCCGGCTCTTCCGGGCGACGCCACCCAGGGTGCCCCCCGCAGGGGAGGGGCGGATGTAGGCCTCGGGGCGCCGGGAGAGGGTGCCCATGCGGGTCTTGTCGCCGAGGATCGAGCCCTTCGTGACGCTGCTGGTGGGGTCGACGGTGAGGATGGCGACCCGGTGGCCGTCATCGCAGAGCATATTGCCGAGAGCTTCGATCATCGTGCTCTTTCCTGCTCCGGGGACGCCTGTGATGCCGATGCGCAGGGCATGGCCCGTCTTCGGCAGGAGGCGCTGGAGCACGCGCTGGGCGAGGCGGAAGTGGCGGGGACTGTTGCTCTCCACGAGGGTGATGGCCCGCGAGAGCGTCATGCGGTCGCCGGAGAGGACACCCTTTACGTAATCGTCCTCCGTAAGCACCATGCGCCGCTTCAGGGGCATGGTGCCGTCCTTGATGCGTGGGTTGATGTTGCCGACTGTCGTGTCGCGGATGCCCTCGATGCCGCTCATGACGCCGCAGGCAAATTCCGAGCCGCCATCCTCCGGGACCCAACTCGGTCGCGACACGGTGTATTTTTCCTCTGCCATAGACCCTCCTTCCTTTTAGGCAGGGCGCGTGTCAGGCGCCCTGCATTTCCTCCTTGGCGCGGTCGATGAGGAGCGTCAGGAGCTTGATGCCCGCCTCGGGGATATTCGTGCCCGGGGCGAAGATGGCAACGGCGCCGTGCTCGTAGAGGAAGTCGTAGTCCTGCACGGGGATGACGCCGCCGATGCACACCATGATGTCCTCGCGGCCGAGCTTCTTCAGGTTGTCGACGAGTGCGGGGAGCAGCGTGTTATGGCCGGCGGCCAGGGAGCTGAAGCCGACCATGTGGACATCGTTGTCGACGGCGTCCTGGGCTGTCTCCTCCGGTGTCTGGAAAAGCGGTCCCACGTCCACGTCCCAGCCCATGTCGGCGAAGGAGGAGGCGATGACCTTCTGGCCGCGGTCGTGGCCGTCCTGGCCCATTTTCGCCACGAAGATACGGGGCCGGCGACCCGTGAGCTCCTCGAACTCGTCGGCCAGATGGCGGGCCTTCTCCAGCTCCGTCTTGTCGGTGAACTCGGAGGAGTACACGCCGGAAATGGTGTGGATGACGGCCTGGTAGCGGCCCGAGACCTTCTCCACGGCATCGGAAATCTCGCCGAGGGAGCAGCGGACCCGGGCGGCTTCGACGGCACACTCGAGGAGGTTGCCATTGTCGCGGCTCTCGGCGGCCTTCGTGATGGCCTCGAGGGCACGGCGCACATCGTCGTCGTTGCGCTCGCGGCGGAGCTTCTCGAGGCGTTCGATCTGGGCGTTGCGGACGGCGGTGTTGTCGATGGCGAGGATTTCGAGGGGATCCTCCTTGTCGAGGCGGTACTTGTTGAGGCCGACGATGGTCTCGTTCCGGGAGTCGATCTGCGCCTGGCGGCGGGCAGCCGCCTCCTCGATGCGCATCTTCGGCAGGCCCGTGGAGATGGCCTTTGCCATGCCGCCGAGGGCCTCCACCTCCTGGATATGGGCCCAGGCACGGCGGATGATCTCATTCGTGAGGGCCTCCACGTAGTAGGAGCCGCCCCAGGGGTCGATGATCTTGCAGACGCTCGTCTCATCCTGGATGTAGAGCTGCGTGTTGCGGGCGATGCGGGCGGAGAAGTCCGTCGGCAGGGCGATGGCCTCGTCGAGGGCGTTCGTGTGGAGGCTCTGGGTATGGCCGAGGGCCGCGCCCATGGCCTCCATGCAGGTGCGGGAGATGTTGTTGAAGGGGTCCTGGGCCGTGAGGCTCCAGCCGGAGGTCTGGGAGTGGGTCCGGAGCGCCATGGACTTCGGGTTCTTCGCGCCGAAGCTCTTGACGATCTTTGCCCAGAGGACGCGGGCGGCCCGCATCTTTGCCACCTCCATGAAGTAGTTCTTGCCGATGGCCCAGAAGAAGGAGAGGCGCTTGGCGAAGGCATCCACCTCGAGGCCGGCCTTGATGCCCGTGCGGATGTACTCGAGGCCGTCGGCCAGGGTGTAGCCGAGCTCGATGTCCGCCGTGGCGCCCGCCTCCTGCATGTGGTAGCCGGAGATGGAGATGCTGTTGAACTTCGGCATGTACTTCGTCGTGTACTCGAAGATATCGCCGATGATGCGCATGGACATGTCAGGCGGGTAGATGTAGGTGTTGCGCACCATGAATTCCTTCAGAATATCGTTCTGGATGGTGCCCGCCATGATGGACTTGTCGACGCCCTGCTCGACGCCCGACTGGATGAAGAAGGCGAGGATCGGCAGCACGGCGCCGTTCATCGTCATGGAGACGCTCATCTGGTCGAGGGGGATGCCCGAGAAGAGGATGTTCATGTCGAGCATGGAGCAGACGGAGACGCCTGCCTTGCCCACGTCGCCCAGGACGCGGGGATTGTCCGCATCGTAGCCCCGATGGGTCGGCAGGTCAAAGGCGATGGAGAGGCCCTTCTGGCCCGCTGCCAGGTTGCGGCGGTAGAAGGCATTGGATTCCTCAGCCGTGGAAAAGCCTGCGTACTGGCGGACGGTCCAGGGGCGGAATACGTACATGGTGGAGTAGGGACCCCGGAGGCAGGGCGGGATGCCGCTGGCGAAGTCCAGGTGGTTCATGTGGTCGTATTCCTCGTGGTTGTAAAAGGGCTTTACGGGGATATGCTCCATCGTGCGGCGCGTGAGCGCGTCGAAGGAGGCACCCGCTTCCTTTTCGAAGAGGGCGCGCCACTCCTCGGAGGTATGCGAGGGGGCGTCCTTTAGGTTCATCTTCGAGAAGTCTGGATTTTGAAATGCCATTACGCAATCATTCCTTTCTTCTTCTGGAGGCTCAGGAGAATCTCATAGCAGTTGGAGCGGATGTTGATGTACTCGTCGATGCCGGCGTCCTTGTAGGTCTCGGCGAGCTCCTTCGGCGCGGTGCCGGCGAGGTAGACGCGGGCGGAGGGCAGCCCCTCGTGGAGCTTCGGCGCGAGGGCGGGGACGATGTCGGGGTAGGTGGCATCCGTGGAGCAGATGACGACGGCGTCGGCGCCTGACTCCTTCGCGGCTGCTGCCGCCTCCTCCACCGTCTTGAAGCCGTCGTTCGTGAGCACCTCGAAGGCGCCCACCTGCAAAAAGCCGGTGGTGAAGTCGGCTCTCGCCTTGTGCTGGGGGATGGGGCCCATATTGGCCAGGAAGATGCGGACGTTGTCATCGTGCGCTTCCTTGTAATCCTCCGTGCGGCGGCGGAGCGCCTCGAAGCGCTCGCTCCAGCGATGGGGCGCGATAGCCTCCACCGTCTCAGGGGTGCCAGTAGCGATGGCTGCGGCCAGCTCTGATAGGGTGGCACCGGCCTTTGCCGCCTCAATGGCGGCATCCACCTTCTCCGCCTCTGCCTTGGGTGCGCCCTTGAGGGCTTCGAGCGTCGCGTCCCGATGGGCCGTGTCGATATCGGAGAGGTAGTCCTCCACGGCCTTTGTGCGGGCGGCTTTCATCTCCGCCATATTTTCGGGGCGGGGATCCAGGAGGGTCTCCGTCATGTTCGGATACATGTTGTTGCCCACGATGCGGTCGCGGCGCAGCTCCGAGGCCTTGAAGCGGGCAGCGAGGATCTCGGCGACGGCCTTCTGGGCTGTGCCGCTCTCGAGGGCGGCGAGGATGCCGCCACCTGCCTCCACCTCCTGGAAGAGGGCCCAGATCTTTTCGCGCATCTGCTTCGTGAGGGTCTCCACGGCCCAGGAGCCGCCGACGGGGTCGATGGGCTGCAGCAGGCCGAACTCCTCCTGGAGGATGATCTGGACGTTGCGGGCGATGCGACGGGAGAACTCGTCGCCCTTCCGGATGGGCTCGTCAAAGGGTGCGCTCTCGAAGGAGTCGAGGCCGCCGACGACGCCCGAGAAGATCTCCGTCGTGTTGCGAAGCATGTTGACGTAGGGATCGTAGACCGTCTTGAAGAAGAGGGAGGGACGGGCGTGGATGTGCATCTTGCAGGCGTCGCCCGTGCCGCCGAAGGTACCCACGATCTGGGACCAGATGGGGCGGATGGCCCGGAGCTTTGCAATCTGCAGGAAGAAGTTCGCGCCCATGGAGAAGGAAAAGAGGATGCTTCTCGCTGCGTCCTCGATGGCGATGCCCCGCGCCAGCATGGCCCTGAGGTAGGCTACGGCCGTCGCAAGGGAGTAGGCCATCTCCTGGACATCATTTGCGCCGCCATTCGTGTAGGCATGGCTTCGCACCAGGACGGTGCGGAGCTTTGGCGCATGCTCCTTTGCCCACTTCACGGAGGCGGCCATGTCGTCGTAGAGGGCCTCGAGGCCCTTGCTGCTCGTGCCGTGGGTCACGAGCTCGCCGATGGGGTCGGCGGCTATGGCTCCCGTGAGCTTCTTCGCGTCCTTCCCGGAGGCGGATAGGGCACCGACGGCGAGGGAGAGCAGGGGGAGCGCTGTGGAGCCCCCATAGAGGTAGAGGGGGAATTTGTCCAGCTTCAGCCCGTCCAGGATGGTGTGCATATCGTCGAGGGTCGTGATGCTCACGCCAATATCGCCCGGTGTCTCGGCGCTGCGCACGTCCTTTGCCGCAAGGGTCGCCGTGTCCGCCTTGATGTGGTAGATGGTGGAGCCCTTGTCGTTCTCGTGCTTCAGGAGTGCATTCGTGTCGGCGGGCAGCGTCTCGTCGCAGGCCTGGGCGATGCCCCAGGGCTTGCCGATGTAGCCCGTCGGATCTGCACCCCGCAGGAAGTCGTCGAGGCCGGGGAAGGAGTCCCGGGGAAGGATGGGCTCCGTGTCCTTGCGGAAGTACATCGGGTCGAAGGTGATGCCCTCGTAGGTCTTCGTGAACATCTTCTTCTCGAAGGGGGCGCCCTTCAGCAGGGCGATGCAGGCCTCCTTCCACTCCGCGTAGGTGGGCGGCGTGAACTCGTCGAGGGGCACATCGGGAAAGTCCGTCTGCGCCTCCGCCTTCTTCAGGATAGCCTGAAGGTCGAGCTCGCCGTCCTTGGCGCTGTCATTCTGGCTCATACTTTTTCCTCCTTTTTCGCATACAGGAAAAGCCCTCGCCGCGAGGCGAGGGCTTCTGAGCTCTGACAGAAATACAAGGAGAGGTGTGCAAAAAGAGCATACAAAGAGTCTCCTGTATGTCAGATCCCCGTCCCCATCGCTCGCAGGTCAAGTGGTGATCGTCAATCAGGCAGTTCTCCTGGCTCCAGTTCATCGCTTGCCTCGTCTTCCCAAAGACGCTTTGCCGTCTTCAGTGACACACGTGAGGCTTGCTCCCTGTTACAGTGGCGGGACCGCGCTGGCTTCTACCGGCTTCCCTATTAAGTCTTTCGACACCTGATCCAAACGATATGAAATTTACGCGCCTATTGTATCATTCATGTGATTTATTGTCAACGGGGATTCTGAGCACAAAGGATGGGAGCGGGTCAATGGGACGTAGGAACGTATGCCCCTAAGCGAACCTTTAGCGGTCAGCGTCAGCCAATCACTTTGTTCTTGGGACGCTTTCGCGTGCGACCTGTTAGCCAATCAGCCAGCCTTTGGCTGACTTCTTGGACAGGTCAGCAAGCGTAGCAAGCGGAGACGGGTGAGCGTGGGGCATACGTAACGGAGCGTTTCTTATCCCGTAGGGGGGCTTCCCTGTTTTTTGTTTGCCCGTTATAATGCTTGGCAAATGGATTAAGTGAGAAAGGATTTCAATACGTGCACTTGATTATTGTAGAAAAGTATCTGGGGAAGGCGGACCGGGCCTTTCTTTCCGTCGCGCTTCCGGCGGGGCTGGAGGGATTCTTCCTCGTGGCGCTTTCGGCGGCGGATATCATTATGGTGGGCTCTCTCGGCATCACGGCCATTGCGGCGGTGAGCATCTTCTCCCAGCCCCGCATGGTGCTCCTCGTCTTTGCCCGGTCCATCGGCTCCGCCCTCACGGTGCTCGTGGCCCAGCATCATGGGGCGCGGAAGGACGCGGCGCCGCTTCTCCGGCAGACGCTCCTGCTCTCCTGCGGGCTCTTCATCCTGCTCCACGTGCTCTTTTTCTGGCAGCTGCCCTGGATACTCACCTGGATGGGGGCGGAGGAGTACCTCGCCCTCGCTCTCTCCTACGGGCATCTTTCTCTCTTTGCGGTGCTTTTGACCTCGGTCTCGACGGTGCTCCAGGCATATCTTCTGGGGCTCGGCAGGGCCTCCACCGTGATGGGGGCGAATATCTGGGGCAATGTGGCAAATGTGGCAGGCAACGCCCTCTTCATCTTCGGCCTCGGCCCCTTTCCCGCCCTCGGCGTCGTGGGGGCGGCCGTGGGGACGGTGGCAGGCTCCGTGGTCACCCTCTGCCTCACGGTCTCAGCCCTCGGGCCCTCGCTCCTTCTGGCGCGGGGGTATCTGCCGAGCCGGGGCTATGCCAGAGCCTTTTTCCCGGCCTTCCTCAGCATCTTTTCGGAGCAGGGCTTCGAGCGGGTGGGTATGGTGCTCTACACCCGCATGGTGGCGGAGCTGGGGACGACGGCCTTTGCCGTCCACTCCATCTGCATGAACCTCTGTGACTTCTACTACTCCTTTGCTGGCGGCTTCGGCAAGGCGGGCATGGTGACGGGGGGACATGCCCATGGGGCAGGGGACGGGCGCGCCTGGCGGGCCTCCCTCTTTGCGGGGCTTCGCTGGACGCTCGTGTTCTCCTCTATCGCCTGCGTCCTCACGGCGCTTTTCCGGGAGCCTCTCATCCTTCTGTACGCGGAGGATGCCTCCCTCGTGCCACTGGGCTCCCTCATCCTGCTCTTTGTGGCTGTGGCAAGCTTTCCCGAGGGGCATCAGCTGGCAGCGGCGGGCTTTTTGCGGGCCTCGGGCATGGCCTCTACGGTGGCGGCCTATTCCTTCGTCTCCGTGGCGGTGCTGCGCCCGCTCTTTACGGCGTTTCTGATATTCGTCCTGGACCTCGGTCTCATGGGGGCCTGGATCGCCCTTGTCGTTGACCAATGCCTGCGGGCCGGGGCTGCCTCGCTCCTCCTCGCCCTTTATCTTCGTCGGGAGAGCGGACTGCTTGACAAGGCGAATATCTCATGATACGATGACATTCAGTTATGGGGGATTTCCCCACACATATTGATGGATCAGGTGTCAAAGACTCAATAGAGAATCCGGTAAAAGCCGGAGCGGTCCCGCCACTGTAACAGGGAGCGAGCCTCAAATGTGTCACTGAAGACGGCAAAGCGTCTTTGGGAAGACGAGGCAAGCTGTGAACTGGAGCCAGGAGAACTGCCTGATTTGCAATCACCGTTACGACCCGCGAGCGATGGGGATGGGGATTCGGACACGCCTCTTGGCTTTGCGTGCCCGTATCCGGCGTGTGGCCGGTTTTTTTATGGCTGCCCTTTTGTACGTCTGTCCTCCCGCGCCTGCGGGAGGGTTTTTCATTTGGGGAGAGATGCTGTTGGAACGTATTTTGGGAAGGCTCCTGCAGACGCTCGTCACCCTCGTGGGCGTGAGCTTTCTGACCTTCTGCCTCACGTATCTGGCGCCGGGCGATCCGGCCATGATGCTCCTGGAGGCTTCGGACACCATCGTGTCCCAGGAGACCATCGAGAAAACGCGCCACGAGCTCGGCATAGACAGGCCCTTCCTCGTCCAGTATGTGAGCTGGGTGGGGGGCGTCGTGACAGGGGACATGGGCATGTCCTACTCGGCGAAGAAGCCGGTGACGGAAAAGCTCCTGGAGGGCTTCGCAGGGACGCTCACCCTGGCCTTTGTGTCCATCGTCTTCATGCTCCTCATCTCGCTGCCCCTCGGCGTGTGGTCGGCGACCCATCGCAACCGCTGGCCGGACTATCTGGTGCGGGTCTTCTCCTTTATCGGCGTGTCCATGCCCAGCTTCTGGATCGGCCTGATACTCCTCTATGTCTTCGGGCTGAAGCTGGGGCTCTTCCCGATAGCGAGCTCTACGGTCACGGCAAGAGGCATCGTGCTGCCGGCGGTGACGCTCGCCATCTACATGTCCTCCAAGTACATGCGCCAGGTGCGCACCGTCGTGCTGGAGGAGCTCCATCAGGATTATGTGGTGGGCGCGAGGGCCCGGTGGCTCACGGAGCGGCGCATCCTGTGGCGCCATGTTCTGCCGAATGCGGTGCTGCCCCTCATCACGCTGCTGGGCATGTCCATCGGCTGGCTCTTGGGCGGCGTCGCCGTCATCGAGATGGTCTTTTCCTGGCCGGGCATCGGCAATACGGCGGTTCACGCCATCATGATGCGCGACTACCCGCTCATAGAGGGCTTCGTCCTGTGGGTGGCCATCATCTACACGGTCATCAATCTCCTGGTGGATCTCTCCTATGCGCGCTTTGATCCGCGCCTTCGGAAGGAGGGGAGCCGATGAAGCTCTTGCAGGTATTTCGGGAAAACCGGCTGTTCGCAGTCTATACGGCCCTCGTGCTGCTGGTGGTGTTCGTGGCGATCTTCGGCAATGCGCTCGCCCCGCAGGACCCCTACGCCGGGGATATGAAGCAGGTCTTCCAGCCGCCGTCGGCTGAGCATCTCCTGGGGACGGACAAGCTGGGGCGCGACACCTTCTCCCGCATCATATGCGGCACCCAGGTGTCCCTCTTCATGACGATCTGCGTCGTCGTGCTCATGAGTGTGCTGGGGGGCGTCATCGGCATCACGAGCGGCTACTTCGGCGGCCGTGTGGAGCTGGTGCTCATGCGTTTTTCGGATATGATGCTCTCGTTCCCGGGTGTCGTCCTCGCCATCGCCATCGCCGGCATCCTCGGCGGCAGCGCCGTCAATACGGTGCTCGCCCTCTTCGTGGTGGGCTGGGCGAAGTACGCCCGCCTCGTCCGGAGCCTCGTGCTGAAGCTGCGGCAGCAGGACTACATCGCGGCAGCCCGTCTCAGCGGCACAAAGACCCATCGGATCCTTCTGCGCCACATCCTGCCGAATGTGCTGCCCATCATCGTCATCACGGGGGCCATGGACATCGGCACGATGATGATGGAGATCGCAGGCCTCTCCTTCCTGGGCTTCGGCGCCCAGGCCCCGACCCCGGAGTGGGGCCTCATGCTGAACGAGGGACGCCAATACATCCAGACGGCCCCCGCCCTCATGCTGTACCCCGGCCTCGCGATTTTCATCGTCGTCGCGATCTTCAACCTATGGGGCGACAGCCTCCGGGACGTACTTGACCCGCGCAAGGATGGGTGAGCTTCGAGGGGGCGTAGCCAGTATATTTGGTTGGCAGTGAGTTCGTATACCCCTAAGCGAACCTTTAGCGGTCAGCGTCAGCCAATCGCATACGCTCTTGGGACGCTTTCGCATACGACCTGTTAGCCAATCAGCCAGCCTTTGGCTTGCTTCTTGGACAGGTCAGCAAAGCGGAGACGGGTTCGCGTGGGGTATACGTAACGGACGTATCTTTTCTCATAAAGCAGATGAGCATATTCGATAGAAGAAAGGATTTGAATTTATGAAATGGTGGAATTTGAAGAAGGCGACCCGCGCGGTGGCACTCGGCCTTGCCCTCGTGTCCTCGGCGGCCCTCTTTGCGGGCTGCGGTGGCGGCGCCTCCAGCGCAAATGTGGACAAGGGCATCCTGAAGGTCGGCGTCACGAACTTTGCCGACACCCTTGAGCCCACCCAGAACTACTTCGGCTGGGTCGTCATGCGCTACGGCCTCGGCGAGTGCCTCACGAAATTCGACGACAAGATGAACGTCGAGCCCTGGCTCGCCGACAAGTGGGAGATCAGCGACGACCGCATGACCTGGACCTTCCATATCCGGGACGGCGTCAAGTTCTCCAATGGCGACCCCCTGACGGCCGAGGCGGTCAAGGCCTCCCTCGAGCGCGCCTTCCAGAAGAACAATCGGGCCGAGACCTTCTTCAAGTACAAGGAAATGAAGGCGGAGGGTCAGAACCTCATCATCACGACGGAAAAGCCCATGCCAAATATGCCGGGCTTCCTGGCGGACCCCCTCTTCATCATCGTCGATACGGCGGCAGAGGCGAACAGGGACTTCGCGAAGGAAGGCCCCATCTGCACCGGCCCCTACGTGGTGGAGTCCTTCGTGAAGGAAAAGGCCATCATGAAGCGCAACAAGGAATACTGGGGCGGCGAGGTGCCCTTTGAGACCGTGGAGATTCCCTCCATCGATGATCCGAATACCCGCGCCATGGCACTCCAGTCCGGCGAGGTGGATATGGCCGTCAATATCGGCGCCGGCGATATGGATACCTTCCGCGGCAATGATCGGTTCAACGTGGACGAGATTTCGTCCCTGCGCGTCGTCCTGGCCCGCCTGAACCAGAAGGGCATCCTGAAGGATCCGAAGGTCCGGGCGGCTCTCATCTCAGGCTGCGACCGGGAGACCTATGCAAACGTGCTCCTGAAGGGCACCTTCCTCCCCGGCAAGGCCCCGGTTCCTCCCTCCATGGACTACGGCTTTGACCAGTTGAAGGATCCCAATGCCTACAATCCGGACCGGGCTGCAAAGCTCCTCGACGAGGCAGGCTGGAAGGATACGGACGGCGATGGCATCCGGGACAAGGACGGCAAGCCCCTGCGCCTCGACTTCGTCGTCTACAACAGCCGCGCCGAGCTCCCGCTCTACGCCGAGGCGGTGCAGGCTGACCTCAAGAAGCTCGGCTTTGACATCAACATCAAGACCGTGGACTACAACCTTCTCGACAACATCGGCATCAAGGGCGAGTATGACCTCCTGATCTCCAACACCACCACGGCCAATACCGGCGACCCGGAGATGTATCTCGCCTGGTACTGGAAGACGAATGTGAACGGCAACAACCCCCAGAACGGCTCCGGCTACTCGAACCCGGCCCTCGACGAAAAGCTCGACCAGCTGGCCGTGGAGTTCGACAAGGCAAAGCGGCGCCAGCTCATGATCGAGATCCAGCAGATCATGCTGGACGATGGAGCAGCCCTCTTCCTGGGCTATCCCCAGACGAACATCATCTCCAGCAAGGCCCTCTCGGGCGTGCGCATGCTGCCCTCTGACTACTACTGGATCACGCCGGACATCAAGCCGGCTGCAAAATGAGCAGCGCACAGGAGAATGCCGCCCTGTTGCTGGAGGCAAAGGACCTCTCCATCGCTTATGGGAAGAAGGACACCGTCGCAGGCGTCAGCCTTTCGCTGGCGCCCGGCGAGGTGCTTTCCCTCGTGGGGGAGTCGGGCAGCGGAAAGACAAGCGTCATTCGCGCCATCCTCGGCTGCCTCGGCGGTGGCGGGCGCATCAAAGGGGGCTCCGTCCTCTTTGACGGGCAGGAGCTTTCCACTCTTTCCGAGGCGGAGGGCCGCCAGCTTCGGGGGCGCGATATCTCCATGATTTTCCAGGACACGGGGGCGATGCTGAACCCCGTCCGCACCATCGGGAGCCAGTTCGTCGAATACATCCTGCTCCATACCCACTCCATCAAGACGAAGGAGGGGGCAAGGGAGCGGGCCATCACGCTGCTTTCCCGCATGAACCTTCCGGACCCTGCGGGGATCCTCTCCTCCTATACCTTTGAGCTCTCAGGCGGCATGCGACAGCGGGTGGGCATCGCCATGGCACTGGCCTTTCACCCGAAGCTTTTGCTGGCGGACGAGCCGACGGCGGCCCTCGATGTCACCACCCAGGCCCAGATCGTCGCCGAGCTCCTGCGCATCGTGCGGGAGTCGAAGACGGCGATGATCCTCGTCACCCACAACATCGGCGTCGCTGCCTGCGTCTCGGACAAGATCCTCGTCCTCTCAGGGGGCGAGCCGGTGGAGTACGGTGCGGCGGCGGAGATCCTCCGGGCGCCGAAGGCGGCCTATACGAAAAAGCTGCTGGCAGCCGTGCCTGTGCTGGGAGGTGAGCGCTATGTCTGAGGAAAAGGGTGTGATTCTCGCCGTGCGGGATCTCGTGAAGGAGTTCCCCATGGCAGACGGAAGGCGGCTCCGGGCGGTGGACCACGTGAGCTTCGAGGCGCGGAAGGGCGAGACCCTCGCCATCGTCGGCGAATCGGGCTGTGGAAAATCGACCCTCGTCAAGACCATCATGAATCTCCATGGGCCGACCTCTGGCGAGATCCTCTTTCACGGGGAGGATACCACGAAGCTCACGGGCGAGGGACTGCGCCAGCACTATCGCACGATGCAGATGGTCTTTCAGGACCCTGCTGCAGCCTTCGACCCGAAAATGCACGTGGAGGACATCCTCGCCGAGCCCCTGGAGAACTTCGGCCTCCTGAAGGCGGGCGAAAAGCGGAAGACGGTGGAGGCGCTCCTTCGGCAGGTGGAGCTTCCCCGGGACTTTGCGGACCGCTATCCCCACAACATGAGCGGCGGCCAGCGCCAGCGGGTCGCCATCGCGCGGGCCCTGGCACTCCGCCCGGAGATCATCGTCTGCGACGAGGCGACGAGTGCCCTCGATGTGTCCGTGCAGGACAGCATCGTGCGCCTCCTCGTGCGCCTGCAGAAGGAGACGGGGGTCACATATCTCTTCATCTGCCATGACCTTGCCCTCGTGAGCCTCTTTGCCCACCGGGTCGTCGTCATGTACCTCGGGTGCGTCATGGAGCTGCTGGACGGCGCGGAGCTCTCTGCAGCACGCCATCCCTACACGAAGGCGCTCCTCGCCTCCGTGTTCCCCGTCGATGCGGCGGGGGCGATCCCCAAGACCATCCCCGGCGACATCCCAAGCCCCCTGGACCGCCCCGCAGGCTGCCCCTTCCAGTCCCGCTGCGACTGCGCGGAAAAGCGCTGCCAGGAGCAGCGGCCGGAGCTCCGGGAGGTGTCCTCCGGGCACTTCGTCGCATGTCATTTTGCTTGAGATACGAAAGCACAGTCCCACGCGGGCTGTGCTTTTCCTATTTTATTGGAAGAGAACCTGCAGGAATCTCAAAAATATGGAAGATTTATGAATTTATGGGGGAGAAGAACCTTTCTTTTTTCTAGACGTATGCTATAATGGATGGAAAGTCATTTTGTAGTGTGGGGTATTTCCACGCATGTCATGAGGTGCTATTTTGCTGAAATCCATTTTGCGTAAGTCTGCAAAGCGTGCGCTTGCGCCGCTTGCCGTTGCGATATGCCTGTCCTTTTCTTCGCCAGCCGCCCAGGCGCTCGATCCCATCATGCCCTTTTCCGAGGTGCAGCAGGGCATGACAGGCACGGCCTACACGGTCGTCGATAGCTCCCGTGAGATTCGCACCTTTGATGTGGACATCATCAATGGCATCGGCCGGGGCAAGGGAGAGACGCCCCTCATCATGGCGCGGGCCTATGGCCCCGTGGTGGAGCAGGCGGGAGGCATCCTTCAGGGCATGAGCGGCAGCCCCGTCTACGTGGACGGCCGCCTCATCGGCGCCGTGGCCCTCGGCTACAAGGACATGACGCCCTACACCTTCTTCATCACCCCCATCGAGGAGATGACGAAGCTCTGGGCCCTGCCGGACAATAAGAACAAGACCCATATCAAGTCCTTTGACCTGAAGAAGTATCAGGAGGACAAGGAAAAGGAAGCGGAAAAGAAGGCCTCGGAGAAGGAGGAGACCGCTTCGCAGGAGACGGCAAAAAAGTCTGAGGCCTCTGGGAAATCGGAGGATAAGAAAGCGCTGGAAGCCGCTCTGGAAAAGAATGCCCCGGCAGAGGCGGACGGCAAGGCAGAGGCTGCGACCGCTGAGGCGAAGGAAAATCCCGCTGGCGCAACGGCAAAGCCGGAAGAGGCAAAGGAAACGCCAGCCGATTCAAAGGAGAAGGGTGCAGCTGCAAAGGCAGAGCCAGCTGCTTCGGAGGATAAGTCTGCTGAAAAGAATGCGGAAAAGAAGGACCTGCTCTATCTTTCCGGCTTTTCGGGAGGCGGCATCGATTTCCTACAGAAGAAGCTTCCGGTGGGGGCGTATACCATCGTTCCTGTCAGCGCACCGGGGCTCTCCGATGAGAATACCACCTACAATCCCATCCTGCCCCCGGGCAGCTCTGTGGGCGTCGCCGTCGCCTATGGCGATTTCTCCATCTCGGGCGTGGGTACGGTGACGGCAACGGATGGCAAAAAGATTCTTGCCTTCGGACACTCCTTCCTCCATCGCGGCAATGTGAACTACTTCATGACGGATGCGGACGTCTATGGCACCATCGCCGGCGTCTCAGCGGGCATGAAGATCGCCGGCGTGGGCAACATCATCGGTCGCATCAATCAGGACCGGGATGCGGGCATCGCCGGCATCCTGGGCGAGTATCCCTCCGTCGTCCCCGTGCGGGTCCATGTGAAGGACGAGACCCTGGGCCGTGATGTGAACTATACCTCCACGGTGGCCTACGATGAGGATCTCCTGCCGACCCTTTCCAGCGTCATCGCCTATGGGGCCATCTCCAAGACGAGCGATACGGTGAGCGAGGCGACGGCGAAGGTGAGCTTCTCCATCCGCACGAATGCGGTGCCCAGCGGGAAGTTTGAGCGCAGCAATATGTTCTACAGCAAGGCGGATGTGGGCCAGGTGGCCGTGGGCGAGCTCATGCAGGCCGTGGGCATCATCTGCACCAATACGGATCAGGAGTCGGATATCCTCGATGTGAAGGTGGATATCGATATCGATGGCACGCGGAAGACGGCGAGCATCCTCTCCGCTGTCCCCGACAAGAAGACGGCAAAGCCCGGGGAGACGGTGAAATTCACCACAACCATCAAGCCCTACCGCAAGGACAAGGAGACCCTCGTCATCCCCTACAAGGTGCCGGAGAACCAGCCGGCAGGCACGCTCCATCTCGATGTGCGGGGCGGCGGCTTCGTGCCGACGGTCTCGCCGCTCCTCATCCTGGCCCAGGCCGGCTCCGATGGAGTGGCACTCGATGCCCCGGCAAAGGAGACGACGGCGGATCAGCTCAAGGAGCTGAAAGATACGAGCCGGAACAATGTCATCACCATCGCGCCGGGCGCACCGTCCCAGCCGCTCTCCGACAAGGAGAAGCGCCGCCTGCTGGAGAACGCGAAGAAGGCGGCGGAGGAGGCAAAGAAGAATCCTCCCGCCCATAAGGTGGAGCTCCTGAAGGACGAAGGTGACTCTGCGGAGAAGCCGGGCGTGACGAACTTCGAGACGGGCTACATCGTCGATAATGTGGTGCGCACGACCCTGAAGATTGAGAAGAAATAATGGGCGCCCTGCAGGAGGCACAGACTGCGGCTGCCGATAAAATAGATGGGAAACATACAGGAGGAATCCGTTCATATATGGAAAAATTTCGCATACAGGGAGGAGCGCGTCTCACGGGGCGCGTCAAGATCAGCGGGGCAAAGAACGCTGTGCTGCCGATTATCGCAGGGACGCTTCTCGGGCAGGAGGCGCCGAGCCTCCTGGAGGAGGTCCCAAATCTTGAGGATGTCCGTACCATCACGGAGGTGCTCAAGGCTCTCGGAGTAAAGGCAGAGTTTGAGGCAAAGGCGAACAAGCTCCATGTGGATGCCCGGCAGGTGGCAAGCTGTGAGGCTCCCTACGAGCTCGTGCGCAAGATGCGGGCCTCCTTCCTCATCATGGGGCCGCTTCTGGCCCGCTTCGGGGAGGCGACCATTTCGCTTCCCGGCGGCTGCGCCATCGGCACCCGGCCCATCGACCTCCACCTGAAGGGCTTCGAGGCGCTCGGGGCAAAGATTGAGATCGGCCATGGCTCCATCCGGGCTACGGCACCGGAGGGGCTGAAGGGCGCGAAGATCTACCTCGACTTCCCCAGCGTCGGTGCCACGGAGAACATCATGATGGCCGCCTGCATGGCAGAGGGCCAGACCGTCCTGGAAAACGCAGCTCAGGAGCCGGAGATCGTGGATCTCGCCAACTACATGAATGTCATGGGCGGCCGCGTCCGGGGGGCGGGCACGAACGTCATCAAGATCGACGGCGTGAAGAAGATGACGGGCCACGACTACACCATCATCCCCGACCGCATCCAGGCGGGCACCTACATGGTGGCTGCTGCCATGACCCGGGGCGATGTGTACGTGGAGAACGCCATCAGCGAGCACCTGAAGCCCGTCATCGCAAAGCTCAAGGAGGCTGGCGTGACGGTGGAGGAGGATCCGGCAGGCATCCGGGTAGTCTCGGATCGCCGCCCGAAGGCCTTCGACATCAAGACCATGCCCTATCCGGGCTTTCCCACGGATATGCAGGCCCAGTTCATGGCGCTGCTCGCTATCTCCGATGGCATCGGCCGGGTGACGGAGACCGTCTTCGAGAACCGCTTCATGCACGTGGACGAGCTGAAGCGCATGGGGGCCAACATCAAGATCGACGGCCGCACCTCCATCGTGGAGGGTGTGGAGCGCCTCTCCGGCTGCCAGGTGAAGGCGACGGACCTCCGGGCCGGCGCCGCCATGGTCTTGGCCGGTCTCGTGGCCGACGGGGAGACGAAGGTGGGCTATATCCACCACATCGACCGGGGCTACGACGACATCGTAGAAAAGCTCACCGCCCTCGGCGCGACCATCGAGCGCATCGAGGAATAACACATAAGATACAAAAATAGGTTGTGGTGAAAAACATTCATCACAACCTATTTTCACGTAGCTGATAAATATGCCGCAAAATGGCACTGCCAGCATAAAGACTCCCTCCGACACGCCTTCGGCGCGCCACCTCCCTCTAGAGGGAGGCATTCGCCCGCCCAATGCCTAGAAATATCTGAGCTGCTTCCTCTGCCGCATCTTTCCATTGCCAATCCAATGAGCAGAGCTTGTCCCCCTCTCGAGGGGGATGGCCCGATAGGGTCAGGGGGAGTCTGCGAGGAAGCTGTCGTCAGACCTATGGACGGGAAATTTGGATCATGAGACCCTTGAGCTTGTGCTCATTCTTCTATTGATTCTTGCCATTAAAAAATAGCCGCCCCGACCAAGGAATCGGCTATTTACGATAACTTGAGGACAACCGTTTGTCGCAGTGTCTCTCTTTATGTATATTATACGATGGTTTTATGGATTTGTCAAAGCTTCCTTCAGCTGTTGGCAAGGGTGTAGATATCCATAGCCTCTTTCTTTCCCAGGGGATGGAAGTTGCCCAGCTTCTTTGTGTCGCCAGCGGTGCCGCGGTCGGCCAGCGTCTCGATTTCGCTTTCCGTCAGCGGGCGTCCCAGGAGCTCTGGGATATTTACCGGCATGTCCACGGAGCGGAAGAAGTCCGTCAGGGCGGCGATGCCCTTTTCGGCAAGCTCCTTGTCGGAGCCGCCCGTGAGGCCAAAGACTGCCTTTGCGAAGTGGGCGAAGCGGGCCGGGTCGTCCTGATAGACGTACTTTGCCCAGGAGGGCCAGACAGCCGTCAGCGTCTCCCCGTGGGTGGAGTCAAACATGGCGGAGAGCTCATGGCCCAGCTTGTGGCAGGAGAAGTCCTTCATGCGGCCCAGCTCTGTGAAGTTCGTGTGGGAGACGCTGCCGGCCCACATGATCTCGCTCATGGCATCGTAGTCCTGCTGGTTCTTCACGGCGACCGCGAGGGACTCCATGACCGTCTTGATGAGGGACTCCGCCACCCGGTCCGTCAGGAGATTCGTGGCCTTGACGCTGGTGAAGTAGCGCTCCAGCGTGTGCATGAGAATGTCGCAGGCGCCTGCCGTCAGCTGCTTTTTCGGCACCGTATAGGTGAGCTCCGGATTCATGAAGGCGAGGGCCGGCCGGTTGAAGGGGGTGTTAAGGCCCAGCTTCCGCTGGTTTTCCTCGTCGGTGATGACGGCGGAGTCGCTCGTCTCGCTGCCAGCAGCAGAGAGCGTCAGCACGGATCCGATGGGCATGGACTTGGTCAGGGGCTTCCGGCCCGTCCAGAAATCCCACACATCCGTATCCGGGTTCGCCGCGCCGTGGGCGATGGCCTTTGCCGTGTCGATGACACTGCCGCCGCCGATGGCCAGGATGAAGTCCGAGTGGGCGGAAATCGCCGTGCGGACGCCCTCCCGGACGAGGGAGAGGCGGGGGTTCGGCTTCACGCCGCCGATGACCTGGAACATGATGCCGTTCTCCGTGAGCTGCCGCTCGATTTTCGGGAGCAGGCCGGATTTCTTGGCGCTCGCGCCACCATAGACGAGGAGGATGCTCTTGGCACCGAAGGCTCTGAGCTCCTCTGCCACCTTGTCCTCGGCTCCGCGGCCGAAGATTATTTTCGTCGGGCACTGATACGTAAAGCTTTGCATATAAACTCCCCCTTTGGCAGAACTGATTCTGCCTTTTATGTTATCATAAAACACAAAATTATGCAAAATCAATACGCAGATAGAGAGAAACAATTTCCCCGGCAGGAAGAAAAGCCGCGAAATACTATGAATATTTTGCATAATTGTAGAATTTTTTCTGTACTTCTGGTATGATAAGAGAAAACAAAACCCGAACAAGTGTTATGTATTTTAGGAATGGATTCCATGCTAGGAAGCCATAGTGAGGGGAGAGCGTCTATGAGCGTTTTTACAATTCGAGAGGAGCGCTGCAAGGGCTGTGGTATCTGTGTGACCTTTTGCCCGAAGCAGGTGCTGGAAGTGGATGAACTATCCAAAGTCCATGCGGTCCGAAAGGAAGATTGCATCGGCTGCGGTCAGTGCGAGCTTCTCTGCCCGGACTTTGCAATTTTTGTGGATAAGGTGGATAAGGAGGCGGCGAAATGAGCAAGGCAAGACTGATGCAGGGCAATGAGGCCTGCGCTGAGGGCGCCATTGCGGCTGGCGTGAACTTTTTCGCCGGCTACCCCATCACGCCGTCGACGGAGATCGCCGAGTCCATGGCCCGCCTTCTGCCGAAGAAGGGCGGCACGTTCCTTCAGATGGAGGACGAGATCGCAAGCTTCGGCGCTGTCCTCGGCGCGTCCCTGGCGGGGGCGAAGGCCATGGACGCCACCTCGGGCCCGGGCTTTTCCCTGAAGCAGGAGCTCATCGGCTACGGGGCCTGCGCGGAGATCCCCTGCGTGCTGGTGGATGTGCAGCGGGTGGGCCCCTCCACAGGACAGCCAACGGCGCCCTCCCAGGGCGACATCATGCAGGTGCGCTGGGGCACCCATGGCGATCATCCCGTCATCGCACTGTCCCCCTGGAGCGTCCGGGAGACCTTTGATCTCACGGTGCGGGCTGTGAACTATAGCGAGCGCTTCCGCACGCCGGTCATCCTCCTGATGGACGAGATGGTGGGCCACCTGCGGGAAAGGGTGGAGCTGCCGGATAGCGTCGAGATCTACCCGCGTCGCCATCCCCACCAGACACGGGCAGAGGGCTATGAGCCCTACAATCCCGACCCGGACGGGGTGCCGGATACGGCGGACTTTGGCCAGGGCTACCACATCCATGTGACGGGCCTCATCCACGATGGCACAGGCTTCCCCTCCGGCAGCCCCACGGTGACGAGGGATGATATCCGCCGCCTCCACGAGAAGATCTCCAGCGTGGGGGAGGAGATTATCCATGTGGAGGAGTCCTTCCTGGAGGATGCGAAGTACGCCGTCGTAGCCATCGGCGGCACGGCCCGCACGGCCTACGAGGCAGTACGGGAGGCCCGGGCGGAGGGCATCCCCGTGGGGCTGTTGCGCCTCATCACGGTCTGGCCCTTTGCGGACGCGGCACTCCACCGCCTAGCGGAGCGGGTGGACGGCCTTCTCGTGGCGGAGCTCAGCTACGGCCAGCTCGTCCGGGAGGTAGAGCGGGCCGTCCACGGCAAGACCGAGGTACGGCTCTGCGGCAAGTATGACATGACATCGCTGACGCCGGCGGAGATTCTGGCGGATATCAAGAGGATGGCAGGGAGGGATGCATGATGGAGAGAAGCTACGAAAAATATTTCCGGGAGAATCGCCTCCCCCATATCTGGTGCCCCGGCTGCGGCAACGGCCTCGCCATGAAGGCCATCGTCATGGCCATCGAGGAGAAGGGGCTGAGCCAGGACGAGACGGTCATCGTCTCCGGCATCGGCTGCTCGTCCCGGGCCTCGGGCTATATGGATTTTGACACGCTCCACACGGCCCACGGCCGCGCCATTCCCTTCGCCACGGGCATCAAGCTGGCAAATCCGAAGCTTCACGTCATCGTCATCACCGGCGATGGCGACTGCACCGCCATCGGCGGCAACCACTTCATCCACGGCTGCCGCCGCAATGTGGATCTCACCGTCATCATGTTCAATAATGAGATTTACGGCATGACAGGGGGCCAGGGCTCACCGACGACGCCTCTGGGGCGCCTGACGACGACGGCCCCCTATGGGACGAGCGTGCGTCCCTTCGACGCCTGCCATATCGCCATGGCCGCAGGAGCCACCTACGTGGCCCGCTCCACGGCCTACCATGTGCGTCACCTGGCAAAGCTCATCGGCGAGGGAATCGACAACAAGGGCTTTTCCTTCATCGAGGCCTACGTCCAGTGCCCCACGGCCTACGGCCGGAAGAATCGCCTGGGCGATGGGGGAGCCATGATGAAGTGGATGCGGGATAATGCCGTACAGCTCTCCGCCTGGGAGAAGCTTCCGGAGGAAAAGCGGCAGGGGAAATTCCCCATCGGCTGCTTCCTGAAGCGGGAGGCGGAGGACTTCAATATGGCCTACAATGAGCTCGTGAATCGGGCAGGGGGTGCACGATGAAAAAGGAACTACGCTTCTCAGGCTCTGGCGGCCAGGGCGTCATCACAGCGGCCGTGCTCCTGGGAGAGGCGGCGGCCCTTGAGGGCCGTGAGGTCTGCCAGTCCCAGTCCTACGGCCCGGAGGCCCGGGGCGGCGCCGCAAAGTCCGAGGTCATCATCTCCGATGAGGCCATCTACCATCCCCATGTGGAGCACCCGGACTTCGTCCTCGCCATGACCCAGAAGGCGGCGGACAAGTACTACAAGGATCTGACGAAGGACGGCCTGCTGCTCCTCGACGAGGAGCTGGTGCCAAATCCGCCGGACTTCCCGAATACCCGCCGCATCCCCATCACGAAGCTCGCCATCGAGGAGGTGGGCAAGCCCCTCTTCGCCAACATCGTCGCCCTCGGCGCCATCGTGCGCCTGACGGATCTGGTGAGCCTCGACACGGTGAAGGACTGCGTGGCAAAGCGCGTCCCGCCCCATACGGTGGAGGCCAATGAAAAGGCCCTCCGCATCGGCTACGAGGCCGCAAAGTAATCCATTGAAATGCAATCGAAGAGGCTGTTTCACATGGCACATCATTTCCATGTGAAACAGCCTCTTGTCATGTGAGTAGCGAAGACGCCCTCCCAACGCTTCACGCGATGAAGCAATGAGAAAAGCCACGTAAAACTTCTGATGAAGAAATTCAAGAACATGAAAGAGGACAACGTCAAGAAGCTCGAAGCCTTCCTGAAGCTTTGCGATGAGAAATTTGGCAAGTCAGAATAAATGATTTGTGGCTTTAGAAAAAAGAGGAATTTTCTGGATGGTGTCGAATACGAAAGGAAGAATATAGGCGTACTGGCCTCTGCTGCAGCCGGTCTTTTTATTGGCTGCTTATGAGAGAATGAAAGAGGTGCTTTTCATGTTATTCGACAACCATACCCATACGAAGCATTCGGCGGACTCGGATATGCGGCCGGACTTTGCCATCATGGAGGCGGCGGACAAGGGCATCGGCCTTGTGTTCACAGAGCATTACGACCCGGATTTCCCCGGCGACACGGACTTTACCTTTGACAAGGCGGCCTATTTCAAGGAGTACGAGCCCCTTCGGAGCTCCCGCCTGCGCCTCGGGGTGGAGCTCGGGATGCGGGAGGACACCGTGGATAAGGTGCAGGCCTTCGCGAAGGATGAGCCCTTCGACCTCACCATCGGCTCCCTCCACGTGCTGGACGGCAAGGACATCTACGACGAGGACTTCTACGAGGATAAGGAAAAGCAGGAGCTCTATGCCCACTACCTGGAGGAAATGGAGCGCATGATCCGCCTCCATCCCTTCATCGACGTGCTGGGCCATATCGACTACATCTGCCGCCACGCGCCCTACTCGAATCCCGACATGACCTATGGGGACTTCGCGCGGGAAATCGACGCAGTGCTCCGGGCCGTCATCGAGACGGACACGACCCTGGAGCTCTCCACGAAGCGCTTCGGGAGCCGCCAGGCCCGCAAGGAGCTCTTCACCATCTACAAGCGGTTCTACGACCTCGGCGGCCGCTATGTGACGCTGGGCTCTGATGCCCACACCCAGGATGCCATCGGCGCCTATTTCGTCGATGCGGAGGATATGGCCCGGGAGGCGGGCCTCTCTGTCGTGACCTTCCGGGAGCACCGGATGCAGATCTCCTGGTACGCGTGAGGCGGCCCATGGACACCCTTCTCTCCATCGGCCGGGTCCTCGCGGACGAAAAGCATCTGAAGCTTCGCCTTTTCGTGGAGGGCAATATCATCGGCATCCTGACGGGGCTCCTCATCGCACTCTTCCGCTTCCTGCTCAGCACCTCGGAGGAGTATTTGCCCCTCATCTATGCGCGGCTCGAAAGTGAGCCGCGCTTTCTTGTGGCATGGCTGGCCCTCCTTTTCGTCATCGCCTATATCCTCCATCGCATCGTGCAGCATGAGCCCATGACCGCAGGCTCCGGCATCCCCCAGATCGAGGGCATCCTCGCCGGGAAAATGGACATGAACTGGGCGAGGGTGCTGGTGCTGAAGTTCCTGGGGGCGACCCTTGGCATCGGGGCGGGGCTCTCCCTTGGCCGGGAGGGCCCAAGCGTCCAGCTGGGAGCCTGCTTCGGCCAGGGCCTCGGGCGGCTGACCCATCGGTCGGCGGAGGAGGGGCGCTACCTCCTCGCCACCGGCGCCGGCGCAGGCCTTGCGGCGGCCTTCAATGCGCCGCTGGCGGGGGTCATATTCTGCTTTGAGGAAATCACCCACGGCTTTTCCACCTACGTGCTCATGGGGGCCGTCTCCGCCGCCGTCATGGCGACGACCGTCACCCAGTACTTCTTCGGCATGGCCCCGGTCTTTCACCTGGGCTCCATCCCGACCCTGGACGCGGGAGCTCACTTCCCGCTCCTCGTGGCTCTTGGTGCCGTCGTGGGCCTTGTGGCCCTTTCCTTCAATAAATGCCTTATCCTGTCCCTGGAGACCTACGGGGGCTGGAATGTGCCGGGATATATGAAGGCGGCACTGCCTCTCTTGCTCTCCGTGCCCTTGGGCTTCACGCTTCCCGCCGTTCTCGGAGGTGGCGGGCCCCTGGTGGACTCCCTCGTGGCCTACCATCACGGGCTGGCTCTCCTTGTCATCCTCTTTCTGGCGAAGTTCGCCTTCACCATGGCGGCCTTCGGCTCCGGCGTGCCCGGCGGCATCTTCCTGCCCATGCTGGTGCTGGGGGCGATCGCAGGCAGTATCTTCGCCCTGGCGGGGGAGACGTTGGGCTGGATTCCGCAGGACATTGCTGTCTGCTATATCGTCTACGGTATGGCGGCCTATTTCTCCGCCGTGGTGAAGTCCCCGGTCACAGGCGTCGTCCTCATCATGGAGATGACGGGGAGCTTTTCCCACCTGCTCCCCCTCATGATCTGCGCCATGACCGCCTATCTCGTGGCGGACCTCATGGGCAGCGCCCCCGTCTACGACATGCTGCTGGAGCGGAACCTAAGGAAGCGGGAGCTGGCAAAGGAGGCCCTCGAGAAGAGGATGCACGCCTCCCGGAAATGACAGGATTTATAAGTCCCGATGGATGCTTCTCTGTATCCATCGGGACTTTTCGCGTGGGAGGACTCGCCAGGAGACAGCGAAATTCCTTTGTCCGAGCCCTTGCATATTCCTGATTTTTGCTATATAGTTAGGGCAATTTCCTGATTTTTATGCGGGAAATCCGATATGTGGCGGGGCGTGCCCCTGGGAAAGGAAGTTTTACAATGGCAAGCAAATACGATGCAGAAGCCCTGGAGCTTCATAAAAAATATCCCGGCAAGATCTCCATCGAGCCCACGGTGCCCCTGGCGACCAGCGAGGACCTGAGCCGCGCCTACACGCCGGGCGTCGCTGCGCCCTGTCTCGCCATCAAGGCGGAGCCCTCGGCCATCTACGACTACACGACGAAGGGCAACATGGTGGCTGTCGTCACGAATGGCACCGCTGTCCTCGGCCTCGGCAACATCGGCGCCGGGGCGGGCCTTCCCGTCATGGAGGGCAAGTCCATCCTCTTCAAGGGCTTTGCGGGTGTCGATGCCGTCCCCGTCTGCGTGGATAGCGAGAGCGTGGAGGACGTGGTGAAGGTCTGTCAGCTCATCGCTCCGACCTACGGCGGCATCAACCTGGAGGACATCAAGGCTCCCCAGTGCTTCGACATCGAGAACGAGCTGAAGAAGACCCTCGACATCCCCGTGTTCCACGACGACCAGCACGGCACAGCCATCGTCGCCGTCTCCGCTCTGCTGAACGCCTACAAGCTCCTGGGGCGCGACATCCACGAGGCAAAGATCGTCATCAATGGCGCCGGCGCCGCTGGCCAGGCCATCGCCCGGTTGCTGTTCTCCTTCGGCTTCCGCACCGTCGTCCTCTGTGACAGGGCCGGGGCCATCTACGAGGGGCGTCAGGAGAATATGAACCCCTACAAGGAGTCCCTTGCCAAGGTCTCGAACCAGCAGAAGGAGAAGGGGAGCCTTGCCGAGGTGGTGAAGGGCAAGGACATCTTCATCGGCGTCTCCGCACCGGGCATGCTGACGGAGGAAATGATAAAGACGATGAACGAGAAACCCGTCATCGTCGCCATGGCAAATCCTGTCCCCGAGATCCTTCCGGATGAGGCCCGCGCCGCCGGTGCCAGCATCGTCTGCACGGGTCGCTCGGACTTCCCGAACCAGGTCAACAACCTCCTGGCCTTCCCAGGCATCTTCCGCGGCGCCCTTGACGTGCGGGCAAAGGAGATAAACGAGGACATGAAGATTGCCGCCGCCAAGGCCATCGCCTCCCTCATCCCAGAGTCGGAGCTCACCGAGACGAACATCATCCCCCGTCCCCACGACCCCCGCGTAGCCCCGACTGTAGCCGCCGCCGTAGCCAAGGCCGCCCTCGCCACCGGCGTAGCCCGCCGCACCGACCTCACCCCAGAAGAAGTCGCCGAGCATACTCGTAAGCTCGTGGGACAGGCATAAAACCAATAGTTCCTATCAGCCTCAGGCATCGCTGGCTTGAGGCTTTTCTATATTCTATCCCCAGAGAAAATAGATACGCCCAGAGAGGAAAAAGCACTTTCGTTTTTGAAAGGATTGGTGTATAATAAAATCAAACAAACGTATGTTATCTAAGAGGAGGCACGAGAATGGATGACGGAAATAAAAGGGTGCTGGATCATCGAGAGGAATATATTCAGGTTATACGTGAGCTGACGTTGATGGATAATGTATTTACCGAGGTGGCATTTGATAATAATGTCCCAGCCGTGCAGGAAATTCTCGATGCCGTTATTCCAAAGGCGTGTCTCCACGTCACGTCGGTCAAGACAGAGTATGTCATTCCGGGCATTACGAGCAAGGGCATCCGCATGGATATACACGCATTCGATAGCTCAGGGGCCATTTGCAATGTGGAGATACAGCGGAGGGATGATGGCGCGGCTCCAAGACGCGCCAGGCATAATGCCAGTGTCATTGATACAAGTGTCCTCCGAAAGGGCTGTGACGCCTTAGAGCTTCCAGAGGTATATATCATTTTTCTGACAATGAATGATGTGATGAAGGGTAATTTGCCTACTTACACAGTCGAGCGGCGGGTGGAGGAAACGGGGAACCCTTTTGGAGATGGTTCTCACATTGTCTATGTCAATGGTGCATGGACCGGCGATGATCCTGTCGGTCGGCTTGTACACAATATGTGTGCAAAGGGATTGGAGGACATGACGGAGGGAGCCTTGAAGGAGACCGTACGTAAGTATAAGGAAACGGAGAAAGGGGTGCACAAAATGTGTGAAGCAATCGAAAAAATACGTGACGAGGGCCGAGATGAGGGGCGCAATGAAGGGCGTGAGGAGGGCCGTATCATCATGCTCAAAGACTTGATTGCCGATGGGATATTGACCGTTGCGATGGCGGCAAAGAAAATGGGGATGTCGGAAGAGGCATTTCGCAAGATGGCCATGCTTTGAGGGACATTGGAGCTGGGCTGCTTTACAGCGATTGATGTAGAACAGCCTTTTTTGTGTGGGGGAGTTTGCGAAAATTCTTGACGTATGGACATCTGTATTTTATAATAGGAACATCGTTTTGCAGAGCGTGAAAACCTGCAATATAGATTCGAAAGGGAGGAATCCTAAGTGTTTAACAGCAAGAAACTGCGCCTGGGTCTGGCGCTCCTCGGGACGGCTCTCATGAGCTCTGTCCTGGCGGGCTGCGGCGGCCAGGCGGACTCCAACACCATAAAGGTCGGTGCGAACTTCGAGATGACGGGCAACGTGGCCAACTACGGCTCCGCCACCCTCGACGGCCTGAAGCTCGCCATCGATGAGGTCAACGACGCCGGCGGCATCGATGGCAAGAAGATCGAGATCGTCACGGCGGACAACAAGTCCGAGGCCTCGGAGGCTGTCAATGCAGCCACGAAGCTCATCTCGGATGACAAGGTCTCCGTCATCGTCGGCCCGGCTGTCACGGCGAACGTCATCGCCGAGTCCCAGGTGGCGACGGACAACAAGATCCCCGTCATCGCACCGGACGCCACGAGCCCCGATGTGACGGTAGAAAACGGCCAGGTGAAGCCCTTCGTCTTCCGCTCCTGCTTCATCGACCCGCAGCAGGGTACGGTCATGGCGAAGTTTGCCGCGGAGAATCTGAAGGCAAAGACGGCCGTCATCTACGTGGACAACAGCACGGACTACTCCAAGAGCCTCGGCAAGGTCTTCAAGGAGAAGTTTGAGGCGGCTGGCGGCAAGGTCCTCGCTGAGGAAGCCTTCCTCGCAAAGGACCAGGACTTCAAGGCGACGCTGACGAACCTCAAGGCAGCAAACGCCGATGTCATCTTCGTACCGGCCTACTATGAGGAGGTCGGCAAGATCGTGAAGCAGGCCCGTGAGCTCGGCATCACGACGCCGATCCTCGGCACGGACGGCTGGGACGACCCGAAGGTCGCCGACATCGCCGGTGCGGACGCACTGAACAACACGTACTTCTCCACCCACTACTCCGACAAGGACGAGAGCGTGAAGCCCTTCGTGGAGGCCTTCAAGACGAAGTACGGTCACATGCCGAACGTCTTCGCAGCCCTCGGCTACGATGCCGGCAAGATGCTCGTGGACGCCATCAAGCGCGCGGGCAGCGCCGACCCGGAGAAGATCCAGAAGGCTCTTGAGGAGACAAAGGATCTGAAGGTGGGCACGGGCACCATCACGATGGACAAGGATCACAACCCGATCAAGCAGGCCGTCATCCTGGAAAACAAGAATGGCGACCGCGTCATGGTCGCGAAGATCATGCCGGAATAACATCGCAATCCGTCAAAGAGGATGAGGTCGCACATGCGGCCTCATTTTCACGTGAAAGGAAATTTTATGGAACTATTGCAACAGGTGGTGCAGCAGCTCATCAACGGCATCTCGCTGGGTAGCATCTACGCGCTTATCGCGCTGGGCTACACGATGATCTACGGCATCATAAAGCTCATCAACTTCGCCCACGGCGATATCTACATGGTGGGCGCCTACATCGGCTTCTTTGCCATCACCCAGGGCGGCTTCTCCGTCGTGCCGGCGCTCCTTATCTCTCTCGTCACCACAGGCCTCCTGGGCATGCTCGTGGAGCGCATCGCCTACCGGCCCCTTCGGAAGGCACCCCGCATCTCCGTCCTCATCACGGCCATCGGCGTCTCCTTCTTCATCGAGTACACCAGCATGTACTTCGTCTCCCCGACGCCCCGGACCTTCCCCCAGATGTTCGGCGACGTGGCGGTCAGCATCGGCGGCATCGTCATCAATGGGCAGCAGATGCTCATCCTCGGCATCACCGCCGTTCTCATGGTGCTCCTCACGTACATCGTCCAGAAGACGAAGACGGGCAAGGCCATGCGGGCCGCCTCCTTTGACACGGAGACGGCGGAGCTCATGGGCATCAACTCCGACCGCATCATCTCCATCACCTTCGGCATCGGCTCCGCCCTCGCTGCCGTCGCTGGCGTCCTCGTGGGCATCTACTACAACTCCATCGATCCCCTCATGGGCATCATGCCAGGGCTCAAGGCCTTCGTCGCGGCTGTCCTCGGCGGCATCGGGATCCTCCCCGGCGCTGTCGTGGGCGGCCTCATCCTCGGCGTCGTGGAGGCACTCGTCTCAGGCTTCGTGTCCTCCACCTTCCGCGATGCGGCGGCCTTCGCCATTCTCATCCTCGTGCTTCTCGTGCGCCCCGCCGGCCTTTTCGGGAAGAACACGAAGGAAAAGGTCTGAGGAGGTGCAGCTATGAATCTCTTACGTAAAAACGACCTCAAGATGCTCGTGTTCTCCGTGGCGCTCTTCGCGGTGCTCCAGGTGCTCATCTCCGAGCGCATCCTGTCCTCCTTCTGGCAGCTGAACCTCGTCATCATCGGCATCAACATCATCCTAGCGGCCAGCCTGAACCTCATCAATGGCTACACGGGCCAGTTCTCCCTGGGCCACGCGGGCTTCATGGCCGTCGGCGCCTACGTGGGCGTCGTCCTCACCACGAACTTCGGCGTGCCCTTCCCGGTGGCCCTCGTGGCAGGCGGCATCGCCGCAGGCTTTCTGGGCTTCCTCATCGGCCTGCCGACGCTGCGCCTCCGGGGCGACTACCTCGCCATCGCCACCCTCGGCATGGGGGAGATCATCCGCATCGTCATCATGAACATCCAGTACGTGGGCGGCGCCGCGGGCTTCAAGGGAATCCCGCACCACACCACCTTTGCCTGGGTCTTCTTCCTCATGCTCTTTACCCTGTTCTTCATCAAGAACTTCGTGAATAGCGCCCACGGCCGCGCCTGCCTCGCCATCCGCGAGAATGAGATCGCCGCCGAGTCCATGGGCGTCAATACCACCCGCTACAAGGTCATGGCCTTCACCATCGGCGCCGCTTTCGCTGGCATCGCTGGCGGGCTCTTTGCCCATTCCTTCTACCTCATCACCCCGGCCTCCTTCACCTTCATGCAGACCTTCAACTACCTCATCATGGTGGTCATGGGCGGCCTCGGGTCCATCACGGGCTCCATCGCCGGCGCCTTCGTCGTCACCTTCATCTCGGCGGCGCTCGCCAGCTGGCCGGAGTTCCGCATGATCATCTACGCCGTGGCCCTCATTCTCCTCATGTTCTACCGGCCCCAGGGCCTCTTCGGCTACATGGAGCTGACGAATATGGGCTTCCTGCGGAAAATCTTCAAGAAGGGAGGGGACGCCAATGCGTGAGCTCCTAAAGACAGAAAACGTATCCATGGTCTTCGGCGGCCTCAAGGCCGTATCGGACTTCAACATAAAGCTGGGGGCCGGCGAGCTCGTCGGTCTCATCGGACCCAACGGCGCCGGCAAGACCACCGCCTTCAACATGCTGACGGGCGTCTACCAGCCCACCACAGGAGCCATCACCTTCGACGGGGAAAACATCGTGGGGAAGAAGCCCTACCAGGTCACGAAGGCGGGCATCGCCCGCACCTTCCAGAATATCCGCCTCTTCTCCGAGCTCACGGTGCTGGAAAATGTCAAGATCGCCTTCCAGAGCCGGGTGAAGTACGGCCTGTTGGAGGCAGTTTTCCGCGTTGGCCGATACTTTAAGGAAGAAAATGCCATCGAGGCGGAGGCAAGGCGCCTCCTCTCCATCTTCCATCTAGAGGGGCT
Source organism: uncultured Mitsuokella sp. (assembly GCA_945877355.1). Classification (GTDB taxonomy): domain Bacteria; phylum Bacillota; class Negativicutes; order Selenomonadales; family Selenomonadaceae; genus AWVT01. The sequence goes on from CAMCRT010000007.1 coordinate 49,131, forward strand.
CGCGGACGAGACGGCGAAGAATCTGCCCTACGGTGCCCAGAGGCGCCTCGAAATCGCCCGAGCCCTCGCCACGAAGCCGAAGCTCCTGCTCCTCGACGAGCCGGCGGCGGGCATGAACCCCCAGGAGACCCAGGAGCTCATGGAGATGATCCGCTGGATCCGCAAGGAGTTCGGTCTCACCATCCTCCTCATCGAGCACGACATGGCCCTCGTCATGGGCATCTGTGAGCGCATCTATGTGCTGGAGTACGGCGAAATCATCGCCGAGGGTACGCCGAAGGAGATTCGCGAGAACCCGGAGGTCATCCGGGCGTATCTCGGAGGGGAGGGGTAATATGGCAGACGCAAAGAAAAAAGAGCCGATGCTCGCCATCGACGGCATTGACGTATTCTACGGGGCCATCCACGCTCTGAAGGGTGTGAGCCTCACGGTCAACGAGGGGGAAATCGTCACCCTCATCGGCGCCAACGGTGCAGGCAAATCCACGACGCTTCGCACCATCTCCGGCCTCCTCGCACCGAAAAAGGGCAGCGTGAGGTTCCTGGGGAAGGACATCGCCGGCATGAAGGCTCACAAGGTGGTGGCCGAGGGCATCAGCCAGGTGCCGGAGGGCCGCCGTATCTTCGCCGAGATGACCGTCATGGAAAACCTGGATCTCGGCGCCTTTATCCGGAAGGACAGGGATGGCATCGAGAAGGACAGGAAGATGGTCTTCGAGCGCTTCCCGCGCCTTTTGGAGCGAAAGGATCAGCTGGCGGGGACGCTCTCCGGCGGCGAGCAGCAGATGCTCGCCATGGGCCGGGCCCTCATGAGCCGGCCAAAGCTATTGCTGCTGGACGAGCCCTCCATGGGCCTTGCGCCGCTCCTTATCCGGGAGATTTTCGAGATCATCCAGGACATCAACCGGGCAGGCACCACGGTGCTCCTCGTGGAGCAGAATGCCAATATGGCGCTTTCCATCGCGAATCGGGCCTACGTCCTGGAGACAGGCCGCATCACCCTCTCCGGCAGCGCAAAGGAGCTGGCAGCGAGCGACGAGGTGCGAAAGGCGTATCTCGGCGGCTAAGGCAGCTTGGAAATAGGCCCGCCTGGGGCGGGCTTTATCGGACAATGTAAATACAGAAGGGAGCATTTGTATGTTTGTAGCAAACCGAATGGCAAAGAACCCTGTGACCATCTCCGCGGATGCCTCTGTGGACGAGGCGGCCCGCGACATGAAACGCGGCGGCTTCCGCCACCTGCCCGTCGTGGACGAGGAGGGGAAGCTCGTGGGCTTCCTGTCGGACCGGGACCTCATGCGGGTGGCCCCGTCCCCCGCCACGACCCTCTCCCGCTATGAGGAGCACGCGCTTCTCGCGAAGATCAAGGTCAAGGACTTCATGAGCAAGAAAGTTCTCTCCATCGGCGAGGACGCCACCATCGAGGAGGCCGCCCTCCTCATGTACAAGGAAAAGGTGGGGGCGCTCCCCGTCGTCTCCAGCGTGGGGGCCGTCGTGGGCATCATCACGGAGACGGACATCTTCAAGACCTTCGTGGATGTCATGGACCTGGAGGAGGGCAAGACCCGCCTGACGCTCCTGGTGGACAACAAGGCGGGCGTCGTGGCGGACATCGGCCAGCTCTTCACGGAGAACGGCCTCTCCATCGACTCCCTCGTCACCTGCCGCCAGCCCTTTGGGAAATACGAGATCGTCCTCCGGGGTGACATCCCCGATGTGGAGGACATCAAAAAGAAAATCGAAGCCAAAGGCTACCAGGTCATCCACGCCACGAAGATCGGCTGATATATGCAAAAAGCTGTGGGACAAAAACGTCTCACAGCTTTTTAGTGTTCATAATGACCACGACAGGAAGCAATCCACAGCTTTCCGTCGACAATATCAAAGACAAGGCGATTTTCCTTATCGATTCTCCGGCTCCAGCCAGAACGGTATTTCAGCGGTTCTGATTTTCCGATTCCCTGCGGGCCGTTTCGCTCGATATCCTTGATGATGGAGTTTATCTTTTGCAGCGTCTTTCTATCCTGCGTCTGCCAATAGAGATAGTCCTCCCAGGCATCATCTGACCATAGCTTTTCCATATACTAGTCCTCGATAAGCTCATGGGGCTTTCCCTTGCCGGCATCCAGCTGGGCAAAGGCCCGGTCGATTTTTGCGAGGTAGGAAATGTTCCGAAGAGCTTTCTCCATACGATTGTATTCGTCGAGGCTGAGTACAACGACGTTGCGCTCGCCCTTTCGCGTCACGATAATCGTTTCCTGATTATCCGAAGCCATGTCGCAGTACTCTTTGAACTTGTTGCGCATAGTCGTATAGTTGACCGCCACCATCTCAATCCCTCCTTCTGTACAATATATTGTACGAAAGATGGGATATAATGTCAATAAAGAATGCTGTGAGTAAGGGGAGCGAATAGAAAACTCCCTCGAAAAAATACATAGGCTACGTAAAACTCCATGGAGAAATACTCAGAGCATGAGTAAAAATCCATGGAGTTTTACTCGTATTGAGAGAAAACTCCCTTGAAAAAATCGCAGCAAGCAGAGTTTTATCAGCCGGTTGTCCAGCCTGATTTTTGAAGAAACGCCCTACGCGCGGGCTCCCCCTGCCCTTCGGGCACCCCCCTCCCGGAGGGAGGCTTGGTACCTGCCTCTCGATGCTTCCCGTGAAGGGATGTCTCTTCCTACATGGAAGCTCCCTTTTCATGCAAGATAGTGGCCTCCGCCTTCGAGTGCCTCCCTCGGGGAGGGAGGTGGCGCGCGAAGCGTGCCGGAAGGAGCCCGCCCGTAGGAATTTGCTCCCGCGGTAGATTGTATCAACCGGTCGCGTTTCTACAGGAAAGGATTCGCCCTTTGTCCTAGGCGGATTCTCCTTTTTATTTTCTTAGGGTGACGGGAGATGATTGATTTTCGGCAGGGTCGTTTGAGGGAGTGGAGGATGGGGATGGCTTTTGAGAGAATTATGGGGCACGGGATTGCCCTTTGGTTGTGTACGTCTGTATTATTTTCTTTTTTACAAAATCTTACTCAAACTTCGCACCCTTGAAACTACTGGAATTCCAGCATATTAGCCCGCTC